>CAMBEF010000096.1 GCA_945865495.1 uncultured Bacteroides sp.
ATATTCGCATGGGACATACGTTCAAAGCCTGCAACCTATCTTTCCAGTACCAACCTTAAGACAACCCTTGTCCGTGGTGCAAGGCGCGCAGCAACGCGCAGTTATCCGAATAACGAGTGGGGCTACGGCATACTTGACCTGTACAATTCATTTGAGCAGATGAGGCTGCAATAAAACAGGTGCATATCCGCAAAGATATGCACCTGTAATATATTAATTACATCACACCTGCTGCCCTACACCGTTCTCATCTGTATAACCGGGCCGCCTTTTTTGTTGATATAGTCACCTGTAATTATCACGCGTCCTATATTGTCGTCCTTCGGAATCTCATACATTATATCAAGCATGAATTCCTCGATTATTGAACGGAGCGCCCTTGCACCGGTCTTTTTCTCAAGTGCCTTCTCCGCAATCGCCTCAAGTGCGCTGTCATCAAACTCAAGCTCAACCTCATCAAGTGCGAGGAGCTTCTTATACTGCTTGAGTATTGCGTTCTTCGGCTCCTTAAGGATACTCACAAGCATATCCTTATCAAGCGGGTCGAGTGTAAATACAACCGGAAGTCTTCCGAGGAACTCAGGAATCATTCCGAAGTTTCTCAGATCCTCAAGTGTTACCTTGCTAAGAAGCTTATCATCGTTATCATACTTATCCTTAAGGTCTGCGATAAAGCCTATCGATGCCTGCTCGTTAAGCCTCTCCTTGATAACCTCATCAAGCTCAGGAAATGCTCCGCCGCATATAAAGAGAATATTGCGTGTATTAACTGTCGTAAGCGGCACCATTGCATTCTTGCTTGTTGCTCCGACAGGCACTTCTATGTCACTGCCCTCAAGGAGCTTAAGCATTCCCTGCTGTACTGACTCACCGCTTACATCACGGCTTCTCGTCTCCTTTTTCTTGGCTATCTTGTCAATCTCATCGATAAATATAATTCCCTGCTCAGCTCTGTCAACATCATTGTCGGCAGCAGCAAGAAGCTTAGATACAACACTCTCAATATCATCACCGATATAGCCTGCCTCTGTAAGCGAAGTTGCATCGGCAATCGCCAGCGGCACGTTAAGAAGCTTTGCAAGTGTCTTTACAAGATATGTCTTACCGCTTCCCGTAGGTCCTATCATGAGCATATTGGACTTTTCAATCTCTATGTCATCCATTGTGTCTGTGGCAACACGCTTATAGTGATTATATACGGCAACAGACATTACCTTCTTGGCATAATCCTGTCCGATTACATACTCGTCAAGCTTTGCCTTAATCTCATGCGGTGCCGGTATGTCCTTAAGCTCAATAATCGGTTTGGCTTTTTCATCCTTCTTGCGCTTCTTAATTCTCTGCTTCTTAGGAACCTCCATGTCCTCCATCCCCGGCATAAACATATTCATCCCGCCGAGAGAAGGATTGGACATCATTTTCATCAAATCATCATAGTTAGAATTACTGTTTATCATGTCAAAGGAACGCTGCATACAGTCGGAGCACACATACATGTTGCCCGGCATCGTAATCAGCTTGCCGGCTTTGCTCTCAGGTCTTCTGCACACACTGCAGACCTTTTCGTATTCATCCTTATCTTCCTTTTCACTGTCAACTATATCATTGGTGTTATTAATCTTATCTTCACTCATACCTTAAAACCTATTACCTCTCTTATGCCATTCCATCCAGATGTCTTATAGTCTTCTTCATAAAAAATATTGACATTGCAACTGAAACAAACTCAGCAATCGGAAATGCGAGCCATACAAGCTCCAGTCTGCCGCTAAGTGACAACAGCCATGCTACGGGAACAATCACAAGGAGCTGACGGCATACAGACATAATAAGACTGTGCAGTGGATTGCCTATTGCCTGGAATACTGTGCTGCATATAATTGCAACACCCGCAAATACAAAGCTGGATGCTATTATTCTGAGCGCCACACAGCCGATTGAAAGCATTTCCTGTGAAGCATCAAATATTTCGAGAAGTCCTGACGGGAAAAGTTCAAAAAGCAGCAGTCCGAATATCATTATTGCAACCGCATATTTCATTCCGAGCTTTATTGTCTTCTTAATTCTGTCAGGCTTTCTTGCTCCGTAATTATATGAAAGTATCGGGACAAGTCCGTTATTCATACCGAAAACAGGCATGAATATAAAGCTGTTGAGCTTATAGTATACACCAAACACAGCTACTGCGGTTGATGAAAATTCTGCCAGTATCTTATTAAGGCTGAATGTCATTACCGATGTAATAGACTGCATTATTATTGAAGGAATTCCCACCCGATACACCTTTGATATTACCGTCGTATCAATTGTAAATATTCCTTTAATGCTGAGTGTAATGTCATGATTGTATACCGCATTACATACAAAGCCAAGAATTGCTGCTATTATCTGTCCTATTACAGTTGCTGCGGCTGCTCCTGTAACTCCCATTGCCGGCAGCCCCAGAAGTCCGAATATAAGAATCGGGTCAAGTATGATATTTATTATCGCTCCAATTCCCTGTGTGAACATTGTAAATATTGTTCGTCCGGTAGCCTGAAGAAGTCTCTCCGTTATTATCTGTCCGAACAATCCAAACGAGAACAGACATATAACCGACATGTATTCGTCTCCGTATTCAATTATCTGTGCATCGCTTATCTGTGCAGCAAAGTATATTCTTGATAAAAATATTCCGATTATGGCAAATACGGCATAGCTGCACAACGCAAGAAACACTCCCATGTTAGCCGTATCATCAACCATTCTCTTATTCTTCTCACCAAGGCTCTTGGACAGAAGCGCATTGACACCCGTTCCTGTTCCCGCTGCAACAGCTATCATAAGATTCTGTATCGGGAATGCCATTGATACCGCCGTAAGTGCCGCTTCATTAATCTGTGCAACAAATACACTGTCTACTATATTATATAAAGCCTGCACCAGCATTGATATTACCATCGGCAGTGACATTGTTATAAGAAGTCTGTTGACAGGCATTACACCCATCTTATTCTCTTTTGACTGTATATTCTCTTCCATTACTGATAACTCTCCATTAATCTATTATAGCTGTATATTCTCCCCAAGGAAAAATACTTTATAAAAGAGCTCTATTGACTCAAGGAGCTCTCTCTTCTCTTTCTGTATTCTCTTAATAAGAAGACCGCATGCAATATCATCATATAAAAGGTCTCCTTCGTCTGCCTCTGTCTCAAGCATAAGTGTTCCGTCCTCAGCAAATCTGAGTGTAAGTATTCCTCCCACCTCTTCCGTGAATAGAACACACATAATCTTAAGCTCATCCTTTATCTGGTCGGGAAGTGATGCAAAATCCTCGTTAAAATAATATTTCTGTTCATATGCACTTGAGGCGCACAGAACCATTTTCTCATCATACATAGCCATACAATCCTCTTACCGAAACCTCTCCGGCAATTACATTCTTCATTGTTCCATCATCAAGTCTGACTATAAGCTCGCCGTTCATATCTATACCTTCGGCAACCCCTGTCTCCTCATGCCCAGTACCGTTGTCACTGCTTATAAGTCTGACTTCACGTCCTGCATTAATCAGGACAGAATTATACTGTCCAATCAGTCCTTCAAGGTTAGCAGTCTTAATAAATATATTATAATACTCTTCAAACTTGCGGCTTACAGAGGCTATAATCCTGCTCCTCTGTATATGCAGCCCCGTCTGGACAAGAATTGATGATGCCGTATCCTTTATCGAATCGTCAAACTCAGTAGTATTGACATTAATTCCTATACCTACAACAACATAATTCACACTGTCAGGAGTTGCGCTCATCTCCGTAAGTATTCCGACTATCTTATGCCCGTTAAGCACAATGTCATTCGGCCACTTTATTCCGAACTCACAGTCACATCCTGCTGCATGAAGCTGTTCCTTAATTCCGTCTGCAACTGCAAGTGCTGCCACAAGCGTAAGCATCGATGCCCTGTCAGGTGATATGTCAGGTCTTAACACATACGTCATCCATATACCTGTACCGGCAGGTGACTCCCAGTGTCTTCCGCGTCTTCCCTTTCCGCCTGTCTGCTGTTCCGCTACAACAAGCGTTCCGTGACACGCCATATCTTCCGCAAGCTTTCTTGCAACATTATTCGTTGAATCAACGACATCCATGCATACAAGCTTCTTAGCCAGAGTATCCTCTCCTTGAGCACTTTCGATATTAATTGCGCTCTCAAGTTCACTCTGCGTAAGTATATCCGGATATTCCGTTATCCTGTAACCCTTGTTATTAACAGCCTCTATTACATATCCTTCTTCCTTCAGCTGGTTAATCACTTTCCAGACAGCCGTTCTTGACACGCCAAGTCTGTCGCATATCTCCTGTCCGGATATATAATCATCAGTTCCACGAAGCATTGTAAGTATCTTTGTCTTCATCAGATACCTCCCACAATCTGTCCTGCGGTCAGGCGCAGTCTATCTTATTCTAAAGCATATGAATGCAAGCAGCCAGAGAAGCACAGCAACAACCGTAAGCGCAATCCCGCCTATACGGTTGTAGCTCATGAAATTCTTTGCCGCCGCAAGTGCATTGTCTATTCCACCTGCAAGAAATATGAGCGGAAACAGAAAACTTCTGCGGTCATTCAGGAATATAAGTGCCACAAAAAGCACTACAATAACTACCGCAAGCAGAATATTAAGTGCGTCTATTACCATCTTAGACCTGCGGTACGCTCCATACGCTCCTGTATTAGACGTAGTAAAGAAATCCATGTCTTCCTCCGTTCATGTCAATATTAATTCTGATATGCACCAAGTGTAGCAGCCATAACAGCCTTAATTGTATGCATACGGTTCTCAGCCTCATCAAATACTACCGAATACTCAGACTCAAACACTTCATCCGTAACTTCCATCTCTGTAAGACCGAATTTATCATATATGTCTTTGCCAACAGTAGTCTTAAGATCATGGAATGCAGGCAGGCAGTGCATGAATATAACACTGTCAGATGCGTTCTTCACAAGATCCATCGTAATGCGGTATGGAGTAAGCGCCTTAATTCTCTCTGCCCATACTTCATCAGGCTCGCCCATTGATACCCACACATCAGTATAGAGGACATCTGCATCCTTAGTTGCCTTGACCGGATCTTCCTCGAATGTAAGTGTAGCACCGCTTACGGCAGCATACTCTTCACACGCCTTAATAAGCTCCTTGTCAGGCCAGTATTCCTTAGGCGCACAGGCTGTAAAGTTCATCCCCATCTTAGCACATGCTATCATCCATGAATTACCCATGTTGTATCTTGCATCACCCATATATACGAGCTTAACGCCCTTGAGTCTTCCGAGCTTCTCACGGATTGTAAGCATATCTGCAAGCATCTGTGTAGGATGATATTCATTAGTCAGTCCGTTCCATACAGGCACACCCGCATACTTTGCAAGTTCTTCAACTATCTCCTGGCCGAAGCCACGATATTCAATTCCTTCAAACATGCGTCCAAGTACTCTTGCTGTATCCGCAATGCTTTCTTTTTTGCCTATCTGCGAACCCTTAGGATCAAGATATGTTGTACCCATGCCAAGATCATGTGCTGCCACTTCAAATGAACAGCGTGTTCTTGTACTTGTCTTTTCAAATATAAGAGCAACATTCTTACCTTCAAGGCATTTGTCTGTAACTCCGTCTTTCTTCATCTTCTTAAGCTTTGCAGCCAGATCTAATAAATACTCTATCTCCTCTGCACTGTAATCACGCAGTGTAAGAAAATTACGACCTTTTAAATTAACCATAACTCTGATCCTCCGTTCGCATAATAACTAAAAATTTCTTTATCTTCTTATATTATCATCATCTGCATATAATTGACAAGATGCATCGCAAAAATAGTACATATAAAAATAACCCGGAACAGACTGTTAATCTGTCCGGGCTGCTGCATAACTGCATGCATTCTGCACTATATATCCTGCATTGAATATTAATTAATAGAAGCAGTGTCCTCCGATTATTGCATAATCAGAAAGTGCTGCATAATTAATCACATCTGAACCGTTAAATGCAGTAAAATCTCCAATGTTATTCTTGCCTGACAGTGCTTCAAGCGCTGCTTCCATGCACTCATCAGTACGTGGCCCCGCTGCAAGCCTCTGTTCAAATCTCGCCGAGATACTTCCGCCTGACATCACTCCGCCAAACTGGCCTCTTGCATACACAACATCTGATACTGTATCCGGATATCTTGCACTTCTTACGCGGTTAAGTATTACATTGGCAACTGCAAGCTTACCTTCATACGGTTCCCAGCCTGCTTCCCAGTCAATGATACATGCAAGCACCCACAGGTCATCATCTGATACTGCCATTGTCGGATTATAAGTAAAATCTGTTCCTGCTATCGTTCTTGCAATAATCTGCTGTCTGAGCGCTTCCTCTGCCGCCTTGCGTGCTGCTTCTTCCTCAGCTGCCTTACGTGCCGCCTCTTCTGCTGCCTGACGTGCTGCTTCCTCTGCTGCCTTCCTGGCTTCCTCTTCCTCAACAGTCATTCCGCATTCAAATCCGTAATCAATTGTGACTGCATCAGCAAGAACATATCCTGTACTCTCATCAGACTTCAGAATCTTAACATATTCTCCTATACGGTTTACCGGCACAGCACTCTCATCTGCTGTAAATGTTCCGGTTACTGCTGCATCCGGATCGTATGAAGCGTATACAACAGCCTCACTTCCGACCGGTGCTGCCGAAACCTCTGTCTCAAGCCTTGCAACGCTCTCAGCTTCATCATCAAAGCAAAGCGCATCCGTAGGCACATATCCTGTAAGATTGCCGGACGTAATCTTAGTCCATCCGTTGTCCTGTTCAATAACATCAGCAATATTATACTCGAAAAGCTTGCCTGCCACCTCTGAATCATCATCAGGCTCCTGCATTACTGCAAGATAATCAGTATCCGTGGCAACTGCCTTTCCCTTAAATATACTTTCTTCCTTAAGTGTCTCCTGCTTACCCTGTGCATACGCAACAATGTCAACTGCTTTTTCTTCATAAGATGCAGTTCTTTCTTCATTGTAAGTCTGCGCTGCCGCATATGCTTCGTGGGTTGTCCCGGCAGCAATGTAGTTAGGCATAACCGGCATCATTGCAATAACCATCATGGTGCCTGCCATCACCGCTACCCTGCTCTTTGATTTCATACATAACCTTTCCGCCTCAACTGTCTGTTATTAACTGCCCGCTGTCTGCACAGCAAAATAATATCACTTGTAAATAACAGTATCTTGGCTGACAGCAGTCAGACATAGTAACCGCTGCCCTGTAACATTATTATATGAATAACTGATTACAATTATTACAAAAATGTTACATTTATTTCGAAAGTATTCTACCAAAGTTACATATTTTTGTCAACCCTTGCCATTTCTCCTCTGTCTGGCAGCCTCGAAGGTCAGCACGGATGCTGCAATTGCGGCATTCAGCGACTCAACTTTACCGGCCATCGGAATCCTTATTCTGTTGCTGCAGATATTCGTTACGGCATCCGTAAGTCCGTTGCCTTCATTGCCGATAACAAATGCACTCGCCTTAGTATAATCCGGCTCCGTATATTCAACACTTCCTTCAAGGTGCGCCGCGTACAGTTCTACTCCTTTGGACTTCATCTGTTCAAGTGTCCCGGCAAAATCATCAGCATACACAAACGGTACCCTGTAAAGTGAACCCATTGTTGAACGTATCGTCTTGGGATTATATATATCAACCGTATTCGGGCTCATAATAATTCCGTCAACACCTGCCGCCTCGCTCATTCTGATGATCGTTCCAAGATTCCCCGGATCCTGAAGGTTCTCAACAATGACATAAAGGCCGTTGTCATGTGCAATAATATCCCCGATTCCATATTCAGCCATCTTAATAACCGCAAGTATTCCCTGCGGCGTCCTGGTATCCGACATCTGTGCAAATACATTATCTGACACCGTCTCATAAGGAACCTGTATTGTTGACATATATCCGCTGTTGCATCTTGCAAATGTCTCTGATGCATATATACTGACTATTCTGTCCGCCGGTGCCTCCGAAACCATCCTGAAGCCCTCTGCGACAAACTGCCTGCTGTCTTTTCTTGCTCTTGCACGCGTCTGAAGCTGTATGACATTCTTCACACGTGCATTGCCTGTACTGGTAATCATGCGTTTTTCTCCATTCTGGAAACAAGCTTTTTAAATACTTCACCACGCTCTTCAAAATTACGGAATATTCCGTAACTTGCTGCTGCCGGTGACATAACACAGCTTCTTCCTGCTCCTGTAATATCTGCCGCAAGACTGACTGCATCTTCAAGATGCTGAACATAATGTATTCTCTCAGGCAATTCAAATTCGCCTTTCATTAATTCTATCTCCTCAAGAATACGTTTGCCCGATGCTTCCATAAGGATTATATTCTTAATATCAGAATGTGCCAGATATTGTTCCAGCTCTTTATAGCTTATGCCTCTGTCCATACCGCCTATAAGAACTGTGTCGGCATCCTTAAGTGTATTCAGCGCCTGTATTGTAGTCTCATCAATCGTAGATATTGAATCATCGTACCACTTTATGCCATTTATTGTTCCAACATACTGCAGTCTGTGTGGGAGAGGCTCATAGCTTAAAAG
>CAMBEF010000097.1 GCA_945865495.1 uncultured Bacteroides sp.
GGAATTGCTTGCATCCAATCCCGGCAAAGTGTATTCCAGAGAGTCGCTTCTTAATAAAGTCTGGGGGTTTGATTATCCGGGCGATGTAAGAACGGTTGATTTACATGTAAGAAGACAGCGCGAGAAGGTTGAACCTAACGCAAGCGATCCTAAATATATACAGACAAAGTGGGGAGTAGGCTATTATTTTGGGCAGAATTAAGACCATTATTGGTAAAATCAAAAAGTTTATCCACAGTATGAGATTTGGCATATTTGCTGTGATACTCATACTTGGCTCTATACCGATGACTGTACTTGAACATTCCATGCACGCTTATTACAGGTCAGCAATGATTAATAATACGCAGGCACAGCTTCAGGTACAGGCTGTTGCACTCGCCGGTGAGATAGGCAAATATCAGGATATGACATTTACATCAACCGGTTCTTATGAGGCTGTCATAAGACAGTATTCTACATTCAGTGATTCACGGATTCTTCTTGTCAATTACGGATATGTTATTGCATATGATTCGTATGCTTTTGAAAACGGCAAGACAATTGTATCCGAGAATGTTATCAAAGCTTTCACAACGAAAAAAACTATTTCTGCGTATAACAAAGCAGCAGGAAGCATAGAGGTAATGACTCCTGTTCTCGATGACAATAAGAATGCATATGCAGTTGTTGTTATGTCAACAGATGTAAGCGAAGCTCTTAATTATACTGATGATGTGCTGCAGAAGACATACATAATCAAGGTTTCAGCAATAACAATGCTGATTATTATTGCATTTATCATATCCAAGATACTTGTGCGTCCTATAAGAAATGTTACACGCCAGGTCAACGATATAGCGATGGGACATTATGACCGCAGAATCAGGAAGGGAGCGTATAGCGAGCTTTCGGACATGACGTCGGGCTTTAACGACATACTTGACAAGATGAATAATCTTGATGAGTCACGTCAGGAATTCGTGTCCAATGTGTCGCATGAACTTAAGACGCCTATCACATCAATGAAGGTACTGGCAGATTCGCTTAATACGCAGGAAGATGTTCCTGTTGAACTTTACCGGGAATTTATGGCAGATATTGTTGAAGAGATAGACAGAGAGAGTAAGATAATTGATGATCTTCTATCGCTTGTTAAGATGGATAAGTCTTCGATGACACTTAATATTTCTTCAGTTAATATTAATGAGCTTCTGGAGCTTATACTTAAGAGACTTAAGCCGATTGCCCAGAAGAAGAATATAGAGCTTCTTTTTGAAAGTTTCAGACCCGTTGTTGCCGAGATTGATGAGGTTAAGTTTACGATTGCCATATCCAACCTTGTGGAGAATGCAATCAAATACAATCGTGACGACGGCTGGGTACATGTATCACTGAATGCGGATCACAGATATTTTTATGTACGTGTGGAGGATAACGGAATAGGTATTCCTCAGGAGAGTCAGAAGATGGTATTTGAGAGATTCTATCGTGTTGATAAAGCACGTTCAAGACAGACGGGCGGAACAGGGCTCGGACTTTCGATTGTACGTAATGCGGTTCTTATGCACCATGGAGCAATAAGACTTCACAGCGAAGAAGACGTGGGAACTACATTTACGGTGAGAATACCATTGAATTACGTACCCGAATAGACGGCAGGAGGCAGTTTTGAAAAGTCATAATGTTAATAATAATATATTGAATACATGCAAAAAGATGCTGGTCTTTCTGGCAGTATGTGTGTTTATTACAGTATCATTGGCGGGCTGCAGGGCGTCATCGTCAAAGAATCAGTTCACGATATATTATGTTAATCAGGAACGCACGGCATTGGTCGAATACAAGACAAAGCTTGATGAATCTGCGGATGCACAGACGCTTGTTAGTGAGATGGATAAGGCAAGAAAGAAAAGCATATTTATTCCGGCAAGACCGGTATATGTCAAAGTGGATCATGTACAGACGGATGGTCAGAATGTATATGTATATTATACGGATACATATAAGTCAATGGATAATGCAACGGAAGTGCTTTACCGTGCGGCAGTTGTTAAGACGCTTACGCAGCTTCCGGGAGTTGACCATGTTACGTTCTATGTAGACGGTGCACCTGCAACATATGCAGATGGAACGGTAATAGGAATGATGAGCGCAGATGATTTTGTTGAAGAATCAGGGCGTAATTCGGCGGATATACAGTCAGCGGATATAAAGCTTTATTTTGCTAATGCGAAGGGCGATAAGCTTATTCCGATGGATATGAACGTAACATATAACAAGAATGTTCCGATTGAAAGAGTGGTGGTCGAGCAGCTCATAAACGGGCCGGGGATTTCCGGATATTACAGGACACTTCCTGCCAATGTAAAGCTTCTTGGGATATCCGTTACTGATGGAACATGCTATGTTAATCTTGATTCTACATTCGTAGGCGGTATGGTTAATGCAGCAGAGATGGTTCCGGTATATTCAATCGTTAATTCACTGTGTGACCTTCCGCAGATTGACCGCGTACAGATTCTGATTAACGGTGAATCCAACAGAATGTACAGGGAGAGTATTTCACTTGAGACAAAGTTTACAACTAATGAAGATATAGTGCAGAAGACAGGAGAGTAGATTCGCGGCAGAGTATATATGCAATGCAAATAAAAAGGGGGAATGTTAATGATAAAACGCCCACTTGTTTGGATGGCACTCGCGCAGATTACCGGAATAGCGGGTGCCGTCTTTGACATGATGTGGCTGCCATCAGCATTTGCAATCATGGTGATTATATCAGCAGTAATGCGTCAGTGCCATGATTCACATTTACCAGAACGGCGCAGCAGGGCCGGAAAAGACAATATTGCCGGTCACTGCGGCAATATTATTACAACAGTCTTAATTCTAATATTTATCTTTGCCGGGGCGCATACAGCGCAAAGGCGTATGAACACTACATATCCGGAAGATATATCACAGATTTCGGGTAAAGTTACCAAAATTCGCAACAAATCCTCAGGAAAACAGATTCAGATTTCATGCAGTTATGCAGGCAGAATAAAAACAATATGCAGAGCGGGTACGCATTATAATCTCATTGTATATGTGCCATATGGTACGGAAGAGTGTGAAGAAGGAGATACCATAATTGTGTCCGGCAGGCTTTCGGATTTTGACAGCGCAATGAATCCGGGAGAATTTGATGCAAAAAAATACTATGCTTCACTTAACGTAAAGGGGAAAGTGAATGCAGAAAGTATTAGTGTAATACAGCATAATGAAAACAGGTTACTTAGGCTGATATTTGCGGTGAAGGCCGTGATGCAGCAGTCAATAATAAAATGCTCGGAAGCGGAAGATGCGGGAATAGTCATGTCGATGATTCTGGGAGATAAGTCAGAACTTGACAGCGGGATTAATGTCCTGTACCAAAGAAGCGGAATAGCACATATTCTTGCAATAAGCGGTGTTCATATATCAATTATAGGAATGACGCTTTACCGGCTCTTGCGCCGGGCAGGCCTCAGGTTTGGCAGCGCATCGGTAATAAGCAGCATAATAATTGCCGGATATGGAATTATGACCGGCAATGCAGTATCTGCTGTAAGAGCGTTTGTAATGTTTGCTGTAAGCTGTGGTGCGCAGGTGCTTGGAAGAAAATATGATATGGCATGTTCTGCGTCGCTTGCATCAATATTGATTCTGCTGGATATGCCGCTGATGATTATTAATAGTGGTTATCTTCTTTCTTTTGGTGCAATAGCTGCACTGCTTAAAGTGAATCCGGTCATATATGAGACTGAGGAATGGCTTTTTGACAGGGCTGTATCACGGAATAGATGTGCAGATAGATATAAAGATAAATATAAAGCTGTGATAAAACTGCTTATGCAGTCTTTGTCAGCAAGTATAAGTGTGAGTCTGGTGACGGTTCCGGTGTTACTGTTGTCATTTGGGGAATTTCCACTCTTATCAATATTTCTTAATCTTGCAGTCATACCACTGATGGGATTTGTAATGGCCGGAGGCATCATTGCCGGAATAACCGGAATTGTTAATATATATGCCGGAAGATTTGTAATGGGTGTGGTTCATTATACGCTTCTTTTATTCAGAAAAATGTGCGAGATGTCAGTTGCAGCAGAGTGGTCGCATATAATTCCCGGAAGGCCGGGGTTATCCAAAATCATTATCTATTATATGCTGCTTGTGGCATTAACAGCCATGCACGCATATATCAGGCATAATGTAAAAAATATCAAAGATGGCGATGTGTTCAACTGCGCGGTGTGTGTACTCGTTCCGGTAATGGCAATGCTTATGTTTTTTAATCCTGTACGATATCTTACGGTGCGAATGATGTATGTGGGGCAGGGGGACGGAATATACATAAGAGTACCGGATGGCATGAATATACTTATGGATGCAGGAAGTACCGATAAGAAGAAACTTGGCGAATATACGCTGGTTCCGTCGCTTAAAGCAGGAGGAATCCGTTCTGTAGACTATGCGGTAATAAGCCATCTGGATGAAGATCATTATAATGGCATCCTTTATCTTGTGCAGAACCAGACTATGACGGGAATACGCGTGCGCAATATAATTATTCCGGCAATACCTGATGATAATACATATGGGATAATCATGCGTGCAGCAAAAGATAATGGTACTAACATAATAAATGCGTACTGTGGCATGAAAATAGAAGCGATGAATGGACGGTTTACATTGGAGTGTATTGCACCGGATCATGTGTACATGTACAGCGATAAAAATGAGGGATCGCTCATAATGCAAATGACATATGACAGATTTGCAATGCTCTTTACCGGGGATGTGCAGGGAAAAGGTGAAGAAAATCTGACTGAAGTACTCAATGAATTGGCTTCAAAGCCTGCCGCCCAAAAGCCTGCCGGCTTCAATATCCTGAAAGTGGCTCATCATGGTTCGTCAGGGTCGACAACAGAAGAATTCCTTGAACGTGTAAAGCCGGATGTGGCAATGATCTCCTGTGGAATTGATAACAGATACAGACATCCACACAAGGAGACAATCGACAGGCTGCGTGTATCAGGAGCGGGTATTATAAGGACTGATGAAAGTGGCGCAATAACCGTGAAGACAGATGGAAAGAAGTATGGAGTGGAGGTCTTCAGGTAAACGGGATATGATGGACTTAAATAACGACTCATACCCCGCCCTGATATGAGCATCAAATCCGGGGGGCTTTTGCTCCGGCATCATATATAATAAAGTATATGTTCATGATGCCATATACTTATTCACGCATTTTTCAAGCCTGTTAAGAATAAGATATAGTACGCCTGCAATTATGCAGAGTATTACAATGGACATAAGCACCCAGTTCATCTTGAACGTCTGGCTGCCATATATTATGAGAAAACCAAGCCCCCTGCGTGCTGCAAGAAATTCCCCGATTATTACGCCGACAAGGCACAGACCGATATTAACCTTGGCATTACTGATTATTATAGGGAGAGAACTTGGCAGGATAAGGCGGAAAAGCACATCGAGCCTGTTGCCGCCAAGCATCTTGATAAGCTTTATCTTTTCAGAATCTATCTGTGAAAAACTTGTATAAAGGTTGATTATTGTACCGAATACAGCAATTGAAATTGCGGTCACTATAATTGTCTTTGGATTATTGCCAAGCCATACAATGAGAACCGGAGCAAGTGCGGACTTTGGCAGGCTGTTCAGTATTACAAGGTATGGTTCGAGTATTCCTGATACAGTATCTGATGCCCACAGGAGGATGGCAAGAAGAATTCCTGCTGTGAGAACAAGGATAAAGCTTAGAAGCGTTTCTGCAAGTGTAATTCCTGTATGAACAAAAATGTCGCCGGAACGGCACATTGAAACAAAAGTATCGGCAATGCGTGAGGGCGAACTGAATATAAATGCATCAATGCCGCCGGTACGTGCACCGGTTTCCCACATTATAATAAACAGCATGAATAAGGCGATGCGTGCAAATACGATCATGTAATGATGCATCAGACGGTGGCGTATATAAGATTGCTGTGAGGGAGAAATATCACTACGATTATTTTTATTCATTGCCAGTCAGCTCCTTCCATATAATGTTGAAATAATCCTTGAACGCAGGTGCATTGCGGGATGTCATAGGTGTTCTGTTATCTATTCCGAGGTCAATGGTAATAATATCACGGATTGTACATGGACGTTTTGTCAGAACAACAACGCGGTCTCCCATGGATATTGCTTCGGAGAGGTCGTGCGTAACAAGAACGGCTGTTTTACCTTCATTTTTGAGAATTGTTCCTATATCGTCACATACTTCGAGGCGTGTCTGGTAATCAAGTGCGGAAAAAGGCTCGTCAAGAAGCAGAAGGTCAGGTTCAAGAGCCAGTGTGCGTATCAGTGCTGCACGCTGGCGCATTCCGCCGGACAACTGTGAAGGGCGTACATCCTTAAAGCTGTCGAGCCCATAAGCCTTTAATAATGTATCAACGTATTCGAGCTTTTTAGGGGTAACACAATGCTGTATGTCAAGTCCGAGGCGCGCGTTACCGTATACTGTACGCCATTCAAAAAGGTTGTCTTTCTGGAACATGTAACCGATGTTGCTGTTGCTGCCAAGTGTGATTGATCCCGAATCGGGATGTATAAGACCCGCAATAAGTGAGAGAAGGGTGGATTTGCCACATCCTGACGGACCGACTATCGCAATAAATTCCCCTTTTTCAATGGTGATGCTCACGTCTGTGACAGCAGGGGTCTCACCATTTAATGTGTGGTATGAATACGATATATGGTCAATATTTAATGCATATTCCATACACAGCCCTCCGCAATAATAAGTTATTTTCATATAAATATATTATGCAAAATAATAAAAAAAGGTTTACATTTTTAAACAGAGTATGTATAATCAAAAGGTCGTGGGTTCGAGTCCCATCGGAAGCTTTAACAAAAGCTGTGAAGGTGCAGACCGCACAAGATACGGTCACAGATGTCAATCATACTGTCAGAGAGAGAGGATCACTGGCTGAGAGTCCTTTTGAGTTAAAGAATGACGTTGAATTTCACACCGGAGCTGCGTTGCTGAAGAGCGGTTGTGACCGCAAAGTAGGCTGCGACGTGTAGACGCGTTAAGTCGGAAGAGAGTCCGGATATTCCGGGAATATGGGTGGTACCGCGGTTAATTCGTCCCTTGTTTTGGGGGCGTTTTTTATTTGCCAGAATATATAATAAACGTCCACGCAGAACATTTATCAGTACATAATGAAAGGAATGGGATTTCAATGATGAAGGAACGTTTGAAGAAAATCATGGAAAATGCGAGAACTCAGATTGATGAGACTGACTCGCTCGAAAGACTTAATGAGATTAAAGTAGGTCTTCTTGGCAAGAAGGGTGAACTTACTGAAGTGCTTAAGGGTATGAAGGATGTGGCTCCTGAAGAAAGACCACAGGTAGGCCAGATAGTTAACGAGACAAGACAGGCAATCGAGGAGATGCTTGAGAATGCAAGAACAGACCTCGCAAAGAAAAGAAGAGAACTTCAGATGAAGGCAGAGGTTATTGATGTAACACTTCCTGCCAAGAAAAACAATGTAGGTCATCGTCATCCTAATACAATAGCGCTTGAAGAAGTAGAGAAGATATTTGTCGGAATGGGATATGAAGTGGTTGAAGGACCGGAGGTCGAGTATGACTACTATAACTTTGAAGCGCTGAATATCCCTGCTAACCATCCGGCTAAGGATGAGCAGGATACATTTTATATTAATGACAAGATTCTTCTCCGTACACAGACATCACCTGTTCAGGTACGTCAGATGGAGAGAGGACATCTTCCTATCAGAATGATTGCACCGGGAAGAGTATTCCGTGCAGATGAAGTGGATGCAACACATTCACCTTCATTCCACCAGATTGAGGGTATGGTAATAGATAAGAATATTACATTTGCAGACCTTAAGGGTACATTGCAGGAATTTGCCAAGGAGCTGTTCGGTGAGGATACAAAGGTTAAGTTCAGACCTCATCACTTCCCATTCACAGAGCCAAGTGCTGAGATGGATGTAACGTGCTTCAAGTGCGGAGGCAAGGGATGCCGTTTCTGTAAGGGTGAAGGCTGGATTGAGATTCTTGGATGTGGCATGGTTCATCCTAAGGTCCTTAAGATGAGCGGAATTGACCCTGAAGAGTATTCAGGATTTGCATTTGGTGTAGGACTTGAGCGAATCGCACTTCTCAAATATGAGATTGACGATATGAGACTTCTCTATGAGAATGATGCAAGATTCCTTAAGCAGTTCTAAGTAAAAGCTGACATTAATTATTGGTCAGGATAGTCTGGAAAGAGTAATTTGGAAACATATATGCAGAGAATGGAGAATTAAAATCATGAATACATCTTTAAATTGGATTAAAGCATATGTACCGGGACTTGAGTGTACGGATCAGGAATATATGGACGCCATGACATTAAGCGGTACAAAGGTAGAAGGATATAAAGCACTTGATGCAGACCTTGATAAGATAGTTGTAGGACAGATTGTATCAGTAGAAAAGCATCCTGATGCAGACAAGCTTGTTATATGCCAGGTCAAC
>CAMBEF010000098.1 GCA_945865495.1 uncultured Bacteroides sp.
TTCCTCACTTGCATCAGGATCTATAAATGTACATTCTATTCCGAGCTTCTTCATGGTAACTCCGAACAGGTTGAATGTACCTCCGTATATTGCAGAAGAACTTATCATATGGTCTCCTGCCTCACATATGTTAAATGTTGCATAGAAGTTAGCTGCCTGTCCTGACGAAAGAAGCATTGCAGCACATCCACCTTCAAGATCACATATCTTCTGAGCCACATAATCATTAGTAGGATTCTGCAGCCTTGAATAGAAATATCCGCTCTTTTCAAGGTCAAACAGCGCTCCCATCTCATCACTCGACTCATATTTGAAGGTTGTGCTCTGAATAATCGGAAGCACTCTCGGCTCCCCGTTCTTAGGCTGCCAGCCGCTCTGGACACATTTGGTTTCAATATTGTAATTACTCATTCTTCTTCTCCCTCTTCGTCATGGGGCTCATACGTCACACGTACCTTTTTCACCCTTTTATTATCTACTTCGAGTACCTTGAATCTGTATCCACTGTACCATACTTCAAACTGTTCATTATCTTCAGGAAGATGCTCCATCCTCGATATAATAAATCCGCTCAGTGTATCGGAATCTTCATCTGCGAAGCTTATATCAAGCATATCCTCTATATCGTCAAGCTGAGTATACCCGTCCATTATGTACGAACCGTCACTGTCACGGACAATATATTGTTCTTCAACGTCATATTCATCCATGATATTGCCTACGATTTCTTCAAGGATATCCTCCATAGTCACTATTCCGGTTGTCTGCCCATACTCATCAACAACAACAGCCATATGCACCTTCTCAGACTGCATAGACTTAAACAGTGCATTAATATTACGTGTCTCCGGAATAAAATGCGGATCAAAAAGCATCTCCTCCTTAAGTTCGTATATCGTATGATTTCTCTTATACGAATCCGCATATATCTTAAGAAGATCTCTCAGATGCATAACACCTATAATATGGTCTATATCGCCCTCATATACCGGAAACCTCGAATAATTCTCACCCAGCACAAATTCAAAGCAATCCTTTATTGTGGTATCGGCATCAATTGCCACTATGTTCTTTCTGTGTGTCATGATATCGTGAGCTTCCTTGTCACCGAACTCAATAATGTTCGTTATCATCTCAGCCTCACTGTCAAGCAGTTCGCCCTGCTGATGTCCCTCCTGCACGATATTCTTAATCTCATCGGTCACATTATCATCTTTCTTACGAAAAATCTTATCAAATAACGACTGCCCCGGCTCTTTGGCACCCAAAACACTTCCTCCATTCGTACTATTCAAAAAAATTAGAATCACATTAATTGTATCATTCTTCCTCAGGCATTTCAAGGCTTACCTGCAAAGCCTTATTGACTTGTGTGATTATCTCATTATCAAGATGACACACTTTGTCCTTAAGTCGCTTTTTATCTATTGTTCTTAGCTGCTCGAGCAGGATAACGGAATCTTTCACTATGTCGTATTTCATTGAATCAATCTCGACATGAGTAGGAAGTTTCGCCTTATTCTGCCTGCTTGTAATTGCAGCACATATCACTGTAGGGCTGTGTCTGTTGCCGGTATCATTCTGTATTATCAGAACCGGCCTGATTCCCCCCTGTTCAGATCCGACCACCGGTCTTAAATCTGCATAAAATATATCTCCTCTTTTAACAACCACATCAAATCACACTCCATATATAAGCTTGTATGTACCTATTATTCCCCGCTTAACAGTGTGTATACAGTGATTTTAGATTAAAATTCGGTTATTAAATGTCCCACTTGCGATAGAAGTAGTCCATGCTGCCTATATATCTGCCATTACTATAGTAGTTACGTGGGATTCTCTTGCCGAGATCACACACGAACTCATAGTTAAACGTGCCGGCAAGTGCCGCAATCTCCTCAACAGATATATACTCATCTCCATCGCGTCCTATAAGTGTTACTTCATCAAGTCTTCCGACATCAGGTATATCAGTAACGTCGACCATAAACTGATCCATACATACCCGCCCTGTTATAGGTGCTCTCCTGCCTCTGATAAGAACATATCCCTTGTTAGACAGACTTCTTGGATATCCGTCACCATATCCTGTCTCGATAGTTGCAAGCCTCGTAACACGTTTTGCTTCAAATGTTCCATTATAACTTACACGTTCGCCCGGCTGTATTGTCTTTACCATTGTAACTGAACTTTTGAGTTCAATCGCAGGCTTGAGTTCAACCACATCATGGCTGACCTCTTCAGACGGATACATTCCATACATTGCAATTCCAAGACGCACCATATCCATATTAACATCAGGCATATCAATAATACCCGCACTGTTAGAACAGTGTCTGTATTTAAAATGCATGCCTTCATTCTCAAGCTTTTCAACAAAAGTTTTAAAAAGTTCAAACTGCCTGTATGCTGCTGTCTTATCCTTTTCGTCTGCGGTTGCAAAATGAGTAAAGATTCCTTCAACATCAAGGCCATCATACTTTGCAAGCGCAAGAACTGTTTTAATGCCATCATCATCAGGTCTGAGCCCGATTCTGTGCATTCCCGTGTCAACCTTAACATGGCACCTGATATTTTCCCCGGCAGCGACAGCTGCTGCAGACATCTTCTTTGCCATCTCTGTATCAAATACAGGTATTGACAAAGCATATCTTATCACCTGGTCATAATGCATCTCGTCTACATATCCAAGCACAAGAATCATCTTCTCAATTCCATTCTGTCTCAGATTAATTCCCTCTTCAACAGTAGCCACTGCATATGCGTCAACAATGTCATTTACAGCTTTTGCAACTGCCACATCACCATGCCCGTAAGCATCTGCTTTTACAACAGCCATTGCCTTTGTTCCCGGCTTTGTGAGTGCCATAAGTGCCTTGACATTGTATTCTATATTATCAAGATTTATATCTGCATATACCCTTGTATACTTTTTCACTTTACTCTCCATTCCGCAGACACAGTTTATTTGCGGCTCTGTGCTGCTGCCATAAGATTAGTTATTCCGTCTATAATATCACCGGCCTTCATACCGTGTTCGCCGCGTCTGGATGCTGCATAATCACCACCAAGCCCGTGAAGGAACACTCCCATGCACGCTGCTTCATACGCATTAAGTCCGCTCACGCTCATACCGGCAATAACACCTGTAAGAACATCTCCCGAGCCTCCTGTTGCCATTCCGCTGTTACCTGATGTATTTATATATACTGTCTTCTTAGAATCAGCCACTATTGTCCTTGCATCCTTCAGCACACATATAACCTTATATCTTGATGCAAACGAAACTGCCGTCTGTATCAGCCTGCCCTGGATTGATGCAACTGATGTGCCTGCCAGTCTTGCCATCTCTCCAATATGCGGTGTAAGTATAAAATCAGCTTCATCCGGATTACGGCACGCCAGCAGATTCTTAAGCTCTTTGTCTTCAGCTATTATATTAAGCGCATCTGCATCCACAATAGTAGTTACACTGCTGTTCATAAGTATGTATCTTGTCATGCATACTGCTATCTGTGTCTTTGCAAGCCCCGGACCTATAATAACACATGTTGCCCACTCAAGTTCTTTTTTAAGCCTGCTTTCAAGATCCTCCTGTGTCTCAACATCACGATATGTCTCAACAATCGCCTCAGGTATATTCTTCTGAACAGCGACACGCTGATTCTCATGCGTAAACACTTTCACAAGGCCTGCACCATTGCGATATGCCGAGAGTGCCGCAAGACTCGCTGCTCCTCCCATTGAAAACGAGCCTGCAATAACAAGGACTCTTCCATATGTTCCTTTGTTGGAATACGCTTTGCGCTTAGGAATACGTTCCATATCCTCAACCGAATATGTAAATGCCTTATTACGCACCGCATTAAGCGCTGCGCCGGCAAATCCTATGTCTTCTACCTTCACTTTACCTGAATATTCTGCTCCCGGATATAAAACACTGCCTATCTTGACACACCCGAATGTGACTGTTTTGTTTGCTTTTACTGCAGTTCCCATGATTCTGCCATCGGACGCATTTATTCCCGAAGGGATATCAACCGAAAGAACCCATGCATCAGATGCATTTATCTGTGTTACTACCTGCTCATATCTGCCCTCAATATTCCTGCTTATTCCAATACCAAACAGTCCATCTATGATAATATTATATTCCGTCAGCCTGACCTTGTTGAAAATCTTAACGCCTGATGCCTTTGCAATTCCAAGCTGGGCGTTGAACTCATCAGAGCCGGTCTTTCTCATCACAAATATATCCGCAGCATAGCCTCTCTCATGAAGTATTCTTGCAGCCGCAACGGCATCTGCTCCGTTATTGCCGCTTCCGCATACAGCTATTATCCTTGCTTTTTTCATTGCTTTATCCGCACTTGCATATGTCTTACGAAGATACTTCTCAACCGCTGATGCAACAGACAGCGCCGCACGTTCCATAAGAACCATCGATGGAATGCCTATCTTGCTGATTGTAACATCATCAACTTTTCTTGCCTGTCTCTCATTAAGTAAATACTGCATAGTTAACCTCCATTCAGTCACATTTTCAGTCACATTTCTCAGCCACGGCTACTGCCGCGACAAGCTCTTTAAGGTTGGAAATACTTACATGTATATGCGTAACACCAATAGAATCAGCCAGTCTTCCTGCTTCACCGTACAGAACCACATATGGCTTGCCCATGTCATCACGGAGTACCTCTATGTCTCTTGGGCCAAAGCCCATGAATCCGGTACCTAGTGCCTTTGCCACCGACTCCTTAACGCAAAAGTTGCCGGCATAGAAGCTAATCCTGCCATCAGACTGAAGAATCTCTTTATCTGTAAAACAGCGACCCAGAAAGGACTCCTTTTCACATGCCTTTCTGACCCGCTCCATCTCCAAAATATCATTGCCGATTCCGACTATCATTCCTGCTGCTCATTTCTCTCATCAAGCAGACCCATAAGCCCCTGTCCGAGTATATCATGAAGATGACCGTACATCTCTTCGTTACCTAGCTCTTTATCCTGTTTAATCACAAGATTCTTCTTCAGCTTAACTCTTGTATCATTAATCCACTTATCAAGCAGTGCAATATCTGCCCTGTTTGAATTCATCCTGCCATAGCAGTAACGTATAGTTGCAGTAAGAAGATCAAGATTAGCTGCTGCAAGCTTGTGTGGAACATCAAGTGATTCATCCTCAAGCTGGGCAATCTTGCCCTTTGCCTCCTGAATAAGTCTCTGGCTCTCGTTCATCTTCTTAAGATGTTTCGGATCACTACTGTCCATCTCCATATCATCAACAACGCCCTGAATCAGTCTGCTTTTAATCTTCTTAACTTCCTTAAGGTCATTATTAACCTGTCCCTGCTTCTTAAGCAGATCATTAACTCTTTCTTCAAGTACCCTTATAGTCTCCGGCTTATCACTCTCATCCGGGAAAAGGCTGTAATAATTCTTGTCCAGAGTCAGTATCGGAATCTGTTTAAAGGCTGCATTGCTCTTTATGAAATCGCTTGTTATCTCAGCCATCAAACATTCCCCCCTTTCTTACTGATTAGCATGATTGGCCATATTATATGAAAGTCTCATAAGACTCTCTGACAGATGTACATTCTCAACGACAATATTGTCCGGAACATTAAGATCAGTATGTGCAAAGTTCCATATTGCCTTAATCCCCGCTTCAACCGCCACTCTGGCGACTTCCCTTGCCGCATCTTTCGGAACGGTTATTGCAAGTATCTCTATATTCTCGTCTTTTATAAACTGTGGCAGCCTGTCAGACATCATTATCTGATGTTCTCCTATCTTCCTGCCATCCAGTTCCTTATTATTATCAAACACTCCCCTTATGATAAATCCCCTCTTGGCAAAGTCTTCAGAATTAACTATTGCCTGTCCGAGATTACCGGCACCTACTATAACCATGCTGTGTGTCTTATCTATTCCAAGAATCTTGCCTATCTCCTCGTACAGATATTCAACATTATATCCATAGCCCTGCTGCCCGAATCCGCCAAAATTATTAAGATCCTGACGTATCTGTGACGCAGTAACTTTCATACGATTACTGAGTTCGTTGGATGATATTCTCTGTATGCCGCTTTCCTTTATCTCTCCAAGATATCTGTAGTATCTTGGGAGTCTGCGTATAACCGCAGATGATATTTTTTTATCGCTGCTCATATAGCACCCCTTTTCATCATAAGGACTTTAAGCCGTTATTATTATAACGCCTCGTTAAAATCATGTCAAAATAATTATCCGATAACACGCTTGGCAATATCAACCGATTCCTTGGCATCCTTTGCATAAAAATCCGCATGTATCTGTTCTGCATATTCAGGAGTAAGTACAGCACCCCCGACCATTATCTTACAGTCAAGGTTATTTTCGTGGATAAGCTTTATTGTCTCTTCCATTGAAACAAGAGTTGTTGTCATAAGTGCTGACAGACCTACAAGCTTTGCACCGCTCTCACGCACCGCATCTACAACAGCCTGATACTCTACGTCTTTACCAAGATCTATCACATCATATCCGTAATTCTCAAGGAGTACCTTTACAATATTCTTGCCAATATCATGAATATCTCCCTTAACAGTTGCTATAACTATCTTTCCCTTGCTAACAGGCTTGGAATCCTTACCTGCCATCTGCTTTTTAATTACTTCAAATGCAGCCTGGGCAACGCCTGCTGACTGTATAAGCTGTGGAAGGAATATCTTACCTTTTTCAAAATCAGCTCCGATTCTGTCAAGTGCCGGAATAAGAATATCATTCACAATCTCCATTGAATCCATTGTCTTAAGCAGCTCTTCAGTACACTGTGCTCCCTCAGTCTTAAGTCCGTTAAGCACTGCATGCATAAGCGTATCCCCGCCGCCAAGCGGTGCATTGCCGTCCGCCTTTGCAGCCGCTCCTGACGCATTGTCATCTATTACTATCTTTTTAACCTTAGGCATATTGGCATATGCCTTAATATATTCAACTGAATTGACATCATAATTGGCAAGAAGCTTGTATGCCCTTACCGTACCTGTCATTGCTTCATTATTAGGGTTGATTATAGGCAGGTCAAGTCCGTTATTAAGAGCCATTGCAAGGAAAATGTGATTAACAAGTTCTCTGTTAGGAAGTCCGAATGATATATTGGATACTCCGAGAACTGTCTTAAGTTCAAGCTCGGTCTTGACACGGTGGAGTGCATTAATTGTCTCCATTACATTCTCCTGCTCTGCAGACGCCGTCAGTGTAAGACAGTCAATAAATACATCTTCCTTTGGAATGCCTATTGCCTGTGCCCTGTCAAGTATCTTCTTTGCTATACGGAATCTGTCCTCTGCTTTCTTCGGTATTCCGCCCTCATCAAGAGTAAGTCCGACAACTGCGGCACCATACTTCTTAACAAGCGGGAGTACGGTTGCAAGAGACTTTTCCTCACCATTAACAGAATTAACTATCGGCTTTCCGTTATATACACGGAGTGCGGCTTCCAGTACCTCCGGTATGGTTGAGTCAATCTGAAGCGGCACATCAACTATTCCCTGAAGTGCCTTAACCACCTTAACCATCATCTCTTTTTCATCAATGCCCGGAAGTCCAACATTGACATCAAGGATATCAGCCCCACCCTTAACCTGTTCAAGAGCCTGATTAAGTATGTAATCTATATCGTTATTAAGGAGTGCCTCCTTAAAAAGCTTTTTGCCCGTCGGATTAATTCTCTCGCCGATTATTCTCGGCTGCGATATTGCCACTGCCTGTGTAGGTGAGCACACCGCCGCACCTGACTTTTTGCTGTGCGTTGCTGTATTACCTTCCCTCGCAAGCATATTCTTAAGTTCTCTGATAAAATCAGGTGTTGTTCCACAGCAGCCTCCAAATACCTTTATTCCATATGGGAGAAGAATCTTCATCGATTCGGCAAAATCAGCAGCTGACAGATTATATTTGTTAGTCTTAGGGTCAGGAAGCCCCGCATTAGGCTTGAGGACAATCGGCAGATTAGTCCAGTCAGCAAGCTCCTTTACAACAGGTTCAAGTTCCTTCGGTCCGAGGGAACAGTTGACACCTATTGCATCTACACCAAGTCCTTCAAGGGTTAATGCCATTGACTGTACGGATACACCTGTAAATGTTCTGTGGTTCATCTCAAATGTCATTGTAACCATGACAGGAAGGTCAGAATTTTCCTTTGCCGCAAGTACTCCTGCCTTAACTTCAAGCAGGTCTGTCATTGTCTCGAACACAATGAGGTCTGCATCACTTCCTGCTTTTATAAGCTGCGCATACATATCATAAGCTTCTTCAAAGCTCATAGTTCCCGTAGGCTCCATAAGCTGTCCTATAGGACCTATATCAAGTGC
>CAMBEF010000099.1 GCA_945865495.1 uncultured Bacteroides sp.
TCAAGCAGGATGGAGAGGTAGGTCTTGCATATATGAAGAGTTTTGAGATTGAGGAAAAAATCAGGCAGGAAGGCATTGAAAAGGGGCGGTTGGAAGGCATTGAAGAAGGTCGATTGGAAGGTACCATAAGAATCGCCCGTAAGTTCGGACAAACCGATGAGCAGATTATAGCGTTGCTTCAGGAAGATTCCAGCCTTACAAGAGAGCAGGCTGAGGAGGCATTAGCGAAGTACTCTTCCAATTAATGCTGGTCTTGTTATAATTAAATATTGCATTTTATTAATAATTGATATCAGGTATCTGCATTCTTTATTGTGGAGTTTTTAGATTGCAGACACCTGATATTTTTTCAAAATTTTTAACAAATTTTTTCGGAAAAAATGACTGCAATAAACACTTTTCAACATATAGTTGTCATATCTTTGTATTTTTTTCAATATATAGTGTGTGACAGTCATTGGTACACGCTATTAAATAATTCAGTCACACTTACTGTCACATCTTGAAATTATAGTTTCTTCAATTTATAATGAGCATATACTAAAAACACTATATCAGCTTGTTATTACACGTTCAAAGCATTGTATTTTCAAGCTGCATCAAAGGAGGAAATAAAATATTAGAGTTAAAAAGATTGTTGCTGTATGTATGAGTACTGTGTCAATTCTTGCTATGACGGCGTGTGGTGATGCAGCACAAGCAGAGAATGCTTCACATACAGGAGCAGCAATTCAGAAAACAAACGGTGAATCACAGACGGAAACAACATTAGCTTCTGCAAAAACAGCCGAAAGTACCAAGACAGAAGAGAAAAGTACTGTGGCGAATACTGTAGCGCCTACTGAGGCGGATAATAAGACTGATGGAGTGACAGCAGAGACACAGACTAAGGAATCGCTGGCACCGTCAACGGTGCAAACAGCTGCAACGATTGATTTTAGTGATTATAATGGATTGACGCTAGATTCGTTCTTGTCATATGAAGAACAGGATGAGACGGCATTGGAAAATTTTGTGAACGGTGTGGGATTACAGGAAGTAGCATATGGTGAGACAGCAGATTTGAGTAAACACATGGATTTTTCAAATTGTAGTTCAAAAACGATAGTTGATATTGGAGACCTGATAGCTTATGAGTTTTGTGATAGTAAAACACCCGTATCTACAACAAGTATTACCGCAGTTATGCTTAATAAAAATTATTCTAAATATCAGTATGCTTTTAAATTAGATAAAGCTAATCATAAGCTTAATCTGTATACAAAAACAGATGTATAAAAATCTCTGGAATTAACTATTCTATAGTAGTTTCAGAGATTTTTTTGTTATAGGCTAATATATTTGATATGCTTTCAGAGTATATTTAAGATTGATGTGACAATATTAATAATAAAAAATTTTATCAATACAAATTTATAATAATATTAATTGTTAATCCAAAAAAGATATAAAAAATATCAAAAACGAAATTAATTTGAAAAATATTAAAAGTATGATATAATTATTGCAGTTATATACATCGTTTTTAGGAGTAGCAGCTATTTGTGCCGCGGGTGCCACAAATAGCATTAATCGCAGAGCTCAATCTGACATTTGACGTGCGATTCCTCCGGCACTTGTGCCTGCGGAATGGAGATTAATATGAAGGATTTAACCGTGCGTTTGTCAGGAGTAACCTTGAAGAATATAAAAAATGTCAGACAGGGAACGATAGAGATGCCGCTGGCAGATTGCAAAGAGAATGAGGTATGTAAAGCAGAGATATTGGGAATATATGGACAGAATGGTTCTGGTAAGACAGCAATTGTAGATGCTCTTTTTTTTATACAGCATATAATGATTGGACGTGAACTTGACCAAAGTATAATTGATTATATAGATATTGATTCAGATTCGGCAGAGATT
Source organism: uncultured Bacteroides sp. (assembly GCA_945865495.1). GTDB lineage: Bacteria > Bacillota > Clostridia > Lachnospirales > Lachnospiraceae > Bacteroides_F. The sequence goes on from CAMBEF010000099.1 coordinate 1,906, forward strand.
AATACGGAATTCAGAATATATGGGGATAACATTTTATATGAGGTAGGATATCATGTCTGTTTAGGAAAAAGCAACGGCGAAGTTTGGATTGAAAGAGAATATCTGAATTGTGCCGTTAACAGAAACGGAAGCAGAACCAATAAGAATATTTTTATGGATTACAGTAAGTCTGACACAGGCATAATATTTAAGCCACAGAAAAGATTAGACGAATTAACAGGCAGAAATAAAGAAATGAAAATGAATCTGCTTGTTGCACGAAAGCTTGCCGAAAAGACTAATTGCTCGTATATTTTTGGCGAAAGCAGCAGAGATATATTCTGTAAGGAGACAAAAGCTGAATTTATGGATTATTCAATTGTGATTAATTTATTGTTCAGATTTGCACTTAAAGATTTGTTTGTAATCAGAAATACTCATTCGGGAATGATTTCAGCCAATTTTATGCTTCCAATGGCATTCAGGGTTGAAAAGGATAGGATGGGGATAAAAGGAGATTTTGCAGTATCGCTTACAGAACCGGTTGTTTTGGACTTTGAGAAGAAGGAACTGCTTTATGTTATTGTAAAGCAGATTAATACAGTTTTATATACAATAATTCCCGGATTGAGTATAGATGTTAAGAATTATGGAAAACAGATGATGGATTCAGGAGAGTATGGCTGGAAGACGGAACTTGTATCTGTCAGGGATGGCAGGAATCCTATACCAATACGTATGGAGTCAGAAGGAATAATTAAAATTATATCAATACTTAATGTGTTGATTCAGGCATTCGGAAGTCCTTCAATCTGTCTTGTTGTTGATGAATTGGATTCAGGTATCTTTGAGTATATGCTGGGAGAACTTTTGGATGTATTTGACAAAAGTGCCAAGGGGCAGCTTATATTCACATCACACAATCTCAGGGCATTGGAGATGCTTAACAAAGAAAGCATTATGTTTTCAACTGTTAATCCTGATAACAGATATATTCATATGAAGAATGTCAAGAACTCTAATAATCTTCGCAGTATGTATATAAGGAGTATTAAACTTGGTGGTCAGGATGAAGCTATTTATGAAGAAACAGACAGCTTAAAGATTGCCAGAGCATTCAGAAAAGCGGGAAGGAGCCTGCATAATGAGCAATAAAAAAGCTAAGAAGGTTGTGGCTGTAATAGTTGAGGGACCAAGTGACGAAAGTGCAATCGGCGGAATTTTGAGTGAATATTTTGAATCGGATGATGTGCAATTTGCAGTTGTTCATGGTGATATTACCTCTGACAACAAAACATCAGTAAATAATGTTGTTAGTAAAATAACCAATCTGATTAATGGAATTAGGAGCAAATATGGCTATAATTGGGATGATTTTGAGCAGATAATTCATATTGCAGATACGGATGGAGCATTTACCAAAAACTGAATACGTGAAGCAGATGTAAGATCAATATGCTATCATGAAGAGTATATGGAGGCATCTGATGTTGAAGCGGTAAAGATAAGAAATACTCATAAAGCGGAAATAATGTACAAATTATGCTCGACAGGAAAGGTGCATAATATCAGATATACTATATATTATAATTCCTGTAATCTTGAACATGTTCTTTATAATGAACTTAAAGATTTCTCGGATTTGGAGAAGGAAGAATTAGCAGATGATTTTGCGGACAGATATGATGGTAACGTTGAAGAATTTATTGATTTTATATCAGATAATGCAGTTGCTGTCACTGGCACATATAAAGAAACATGGAAATATATACAGCAGGGAACCAATTCACTGCATAGACATTCCAATATGCATCTTATTTTCAAATAACTTAATACATTACTACCCAGATTATGCTGCCGGTTTACAACCGACAGCTTTTTTATGCCGATACCTGGCGGATTACAAGTCCTTTATGCCTCAATATCAAGTATATAAATTTACAATATTTTCTAAACAAAATGTAGCATATTATACCTAAGAGTTAAGAGCTCCTGTTAATCAAATAAAATTCATTAAAGAAGGAAGGAGTTGTAGATGGAATTTTCATTTGGAATACCAACGAAAATATATTTTGGAAAAGACTGTATAGCTAAAAATGCCGGGGTGCTTGCAGCAGTGGGAAGCAAGGCAATGATTGTCACAGGAAAGCATTCAGCCAAGGCAAGCGGCGCACTTGATGATGTCACAGCGGTGCTTGAGGCGGAGAAGAAGGAATATGTAATCTTTGATGAGATTGAGAATAATCCTTCTGTTGAGACGGTTGCTAAGGCTGCTGATATTGCAAGGGCAGAGAAGGTTGATTTTGTTATTGGAATCGGCGGAGGTTCACCGATAGATGCTTCTAAGGCAATTGCGGTTCTTGCAGCTAATACGGATATGGCAGTAACCGACCTTTTCAAAAATGCATTTACAAAGGCACTTCCGATTGTCGGAGTACCTACAACGGCAGGTACCGGAAGTGAGGCAACACCATACAGCGTGCTCTTAAGAAAGGATATGCAGACAAAGGTAAGTTTCGGAACAAAGGACACATATCCGGTGTATGCATTTGTTGATGCAAAGTATACATATTCGCTCGGAAAGGGCTCGACAATAAGCACAGCCGTAGATGCATTTACACATGCATTTGAAGGCTATCTTGCCAACAGAAGCACCGTTATCAGCGACAGCTTTGCAACAACTGCAATAAAGGCATTCGGAAAGAGCATGAGAAAGCTTGCAAAGTTCGAACTTGATGAGGCTGACAGAGAGAATCTCATGCTTGTATCGCTTCTCGGAGGAATCATAATATCGCAGACAGGCGTAACGATTGCACACGGAATGGGCTACTGCTATACATATTTTAAGGGAATTCCGCATGGCGCGGCCAACGGTCTGATTATGAGAGAGTACATGAAGCTTAATTATGATGTGGCAAAGGACAAGATAGATAATGCATTAAGCTTACTTGGATGTGAGAGCATTGATGAATTTGCCGATATCCTTGCCGAAATGCTTGGACAGCCACCGAAGCTTACAGATGAAGAGATAGAACTCTACACGAAACTTACCCAGATTCAGAAGGGAAGCATGGCAAACACACCGCATAAGATTGATGCGGAAGTAATAAAGGGACTGTGGAGCAGTATCCGCTAAAACACGCTTTCGGCAGCATAGTGTTTTATCAGATACAGCTTCACAGATAAAAAGTGAACTGAAAAAGACGAACAAACTTGATATGCGCAAAAGCGCAGGAATGGAGGATTGTAATATGGAATCATTATATGAGAGATGTATGAAGGTCATGCCGCCTGTAGTAAAAAGAGCAACAACAATGGGAGTAACGAAGGGAGAGGGATGTTATCTGTGGTCAGAGGACGGACGTAAGATTCTTGACTTTGCAAGCGGCGTTGCAGTATGTAATCTCGGACACAACCATCCGAAGGTAGTTGAGGCAGCCGAGAAGCAGATGAAGGAGCTTATCCATGGCGGACACAATGTTGTCTACTATGAATCATACGTAAGGCTTGCTGAGAGACTGGTTGAGCTTACGGGCGGAGACACAATGGTATATTTCAGCAACAGCGGTGCTGAGGCCAATGAAGGAGCAATAAAGCTTGCCAAGTATGTAACAAAGAGACCGGGCATAATTGCATTCAGGGGTTCTTTCCACGGACGCACACTTGCAACAACATCACTTACGTCATCAAGCTCAGCTTACAGAAAGAATTATGAGGGCCTTCTGCCAAGCGTATATTTTGCAGAGTATCCATATCTTTACAGAACACCTTATGAGATGAAGGATGGCAAATGCCCTAAGGAGTATTTTGAGCAGTTTGAAAATATTTTCCATACGCTTATTGATCCTTCAATGGTGGCAGCAATCATGATGGAGCCTGTGCAGGGCGAGGGCGGCTATATTGTCCCTGATAAGGAATTTGTTCAGTATGTAAGAGAGATTTGTGATAAATATGGCATACTTCTTATATTTGACGAGGTACAGTCAGGTATGGGAAGAACCGGCAAGCTGTTTGCATATGAGCATTTTGGCGTAAAGCCTGATATTCTTACATCTGCCAAGGGTATTGCTAACGGATTTCCGCTCAGTGCGGTTATCGGTAAGAAGGAGATTATGGAGCAGTGGCCTGCAGGAGCACACGGCGGTACATTTGGCGGCAATCCGGTTGCGTGTGCGGCTGCCAATGCAGTGCTTGATGAGCTCACTGACGGCGGAATGCTTGACAATGCAGCTAAAATGGGAGATTATTTTAAGGAAAAGCTGTTCGCACTTCAGAAGAAGTATCCTTCAGTTATCGGTGACGTAAGAGGACTTGGACTCATGCTTGCAATGGAGATGGTTCATCCGGATAAGACTCCCGATGCAGATATCACAACAGCAATCCGTACCAAGGCACTTGAGAAGGGACTGCTTCTGCTTGGATGCGGTACTAACCACAATATCGTAAGATTCATCGCTCCTACAATCGTAACAGAGAAGGAGATTGATATTGCGATTAATATCATTGACGAGTGCCTGAAGGAGCTGACAGAATAGATTCGGAGGTATGGATAATGGTTGCTTTACAACAGATGCTTGTGCTTTTCATCATAATGATGATTGGCTTTATAGCTTATAAGAAAAATATAATTACAGATGAGACTTCCAAGAAGCTGTCGGCAATTGTTGTAAACATATCCAATCCTGCCCTCATACTTTCAAGTGTTACCGGAAATGCCACAGTTACGGGAGCAGAGCTTGTTGAGACTATGTTCGTTGCGATAGGAATGTATGTATTCCTTATTGCTGTCGCAGCGCTTGTTCCCGTAATTATAAAGGCTCCGGCAAGGGACAGGGGTACATACCGTGTCATGACTATATTCGGCAATGTCGGATTTATGGGATTTCCGATAATATCTTCACTATATGGAGGCGGAGCGCTTCTGTATGCTTCGCTGTTCCTGCTTCCGTACAACATACTGATATACACATATGGTGTATTGGAAATGTGCAAAAGCAGCGGTGAAGGCAGCGGTGCTGTTAAAAAGTCCGGCAGAGAAAGCATTAAGCAGATATTCAACATAGGAGTTATCTTCTGTATAATCGCAGTTGTTGTGTATGCGCTCGGAATAAAGTTTCCTGCATGGGTCAATACAACGGTATCAATGCTGAGTAGCACAACAGCTCCGCTGAGTATGATGGTTATAGGTGCGTCATTTGCAACAATGAATTTCAAAAAGGTATTCCTGAATGTGAGAACATGGGTGTTCTCTGCATTAAGGCTGCTTGTTATACCGGTTCTGGGAACATTTCTTGTATCTCTGGTTACAGATAATCCGTCAATCATAGGTGTTACGATGGTTATGCTGGGAGTGCCTGTAGGAAGCATGACAGCAATGCTTGCGCAGGAATACGGCGGAGATTATGCACTGTCATCCGAGACTGTGGCAATGACAACACTCTTATCCGTAGTGACATTTCCTATTGTGTCAATGGTAATCCAAATGATGATATGATTCTGTTAAAACTGACTTAAGCTATGGAATTGAGCTTTAGAATCTTAAGCAGATTTGACATATCTGATTAAAAATGTTAATATATCCATTGAGAAGGTTTATTTTAGATTATCCCTCAACAGGATGCAATGAAGCCACCGCTTTTACACGATGGCTTATTTTGTGCCCTGAAGAGGGATATTTTATTTTTACAATAAAAATTATCAGTAGCTGCGGTCTGAGAATAACGGGGCTTCCATATACTCCTTAATAGCTTCAATACTGTCGTAATGGGCAAGTGCCCACATAAGCTTCATAGTGAGGGCCTCTGTTGTCATGTCGGCACCTATGATAACATTCTGCTTTGCAAGATTCTGCCCGACTTCATATATGCTCAGATCGATTCCTTCATATATGCACTGTGTGGTTATTACTACCGCAACTCCTGCATCAATAAGCTCATGTATTTTTGCAACTATATCATTATGCTCATTCGGAATTCCGCCGATTCCGAAGCTTTCGATAATAACACCGCGATAAGTATTTTTAATAAAATCAAATATATCAGGTCTGATTCCGGGAAATATCTTAAGAATAAGAATGTCCGGACAGAGGCGTGTATCAATTGCAAATTCACCTGATACCGGGCGGCTTAACTGCTGCAGATGACCGGAATAGTCAAGCACCTGATTGTAGGTTATCCTTCCAAGCTTAATCTCTGCTATTACCGGAAAGTTGACGGTTTCAAATGCATCCGAGCTTCTGGTCTTAATCTTCATCGCATGTGCGCCGTTAATAACCATTCCGTCGAATGTCACATATACCCCGTTAATTCCTTCACAGGCAAAACGTATCGCATCGGACAGATTTTTCTTGGCATCAGTATAGAGCGCCTCGATAGGTATCTGTGAGCCGGTAAATACA
>CAMBEF010000100.1 GCA_945865495.1 uncultured Bacteroides sp.
TTAAAGGTGACATGTCACTTATCGGTCCCAGACCTATACTAAAATCAGAGCTTAACAAATATTATCCGGCCAATCAGGATAAACTCCTAAAAGTAAGACCTGGGCTTACCGGCTACTGGCAGTCGCACGGCCGTAATAATGTAAGCTACGAAAATAATGCGCGTCAGAATATGGAGCTTTATTATGTAGACAATTGTTCATTTATATTTGATATAATAATTTTTTTTGAAACATTCATAGCTGTTTTTAACACACGCGGAGCCAATTAGATTTGACCTGTCCCGGTACAGATCCCGATATCAGGTTCGATAAGAATGCCGCAGTTTCAGGAGATTACACATGAACACCAATTCATTACAGATTATTGTACTAATAGTTATTGCGATACTTGCGTGCATATACGTATATGTACGCAACAAAAAGAATGCTGCTGCCGCGATTGAGCAGCGCATAACAAAAGAATGGGGAAATATTCCTTCAAAAAAATATACTTCTGACAGTTATGCCAATATCTCTCATTATTTTCGTAACAGCACCGGTTCTTTGCCTCATGTTATTGATGACATAACATGGAATGACCTTGGAATGGATAACATATTCCGCCTTATCAACAACACATATTCGTCAACCGGTCAGGAATATCTTTATAAGCTTTTACGCACTCCATGTACAGAAGAAGAGCGCCTGAAGGAATTCGGAACTCTTGCAGACATTTTTGGAACTGACGAAGGACTTCGCAAAAGCATGCAGCGTGCCTATATGAAGCTTGGCACATCAAGAAATATCTCTGTTTCCGATTATCTTGAAGTAATCACCGACCTTGAGCCGGAAAGTAATGCAAATCACTATGCCGGATGGGCTGCCCTGGCGGCCTCATCTGCACTTCTTGCATTCGCTCCTGCTGCCGGAATAGTTGCAATATGCATCGTCATAGGATATATTGTTGTGTCATATTACAAATGCAAAGCGCAGATTGACCCATATCTTGCATGCGTCAATCATATATTAAAGCTGGACGAGTGTTCATCTGATGTGATATCCGTAATATCTTCACATGACGGACTTGAAGATTACGTAACACAGCTTTCACAGCTCCACCACACAATGGCAGCAGACCTCAAAGGCTCAGGTATTCTTGGAGCGTCATCAGGTCTTGACGGCTCAGTTGCCGCCATGCTGCTTGATTATGTAAGAATACTGACACATCTTGATATTATCAGATTCAATAAAATAATCAAAAAAATTGCTCTTCATAAAGAGCAGGCCTTCCTGATGATGGAGCTTCTCGGCAGACTTGAATCAGCCATTGCCGTAGCTTCCTTCAGGAAATACCTTGACAGTAATAACGGCTGGTGTGAACCCAAGCTTTCGCACAGCATCAGGCTCAATGCAGAAGGTGTATATCACCCTCTTATAAATAATCCTGTTGCCAACTCTATTGATGAAGAACACTGTGTTCTTATTACCGGCTCCAACGCTTCGGGAAAGTCAACATTTCTTAAGACAATTGCAATAAATGCAATCCTTGCACAGACAATATACACCTGCACGGCAGCTTCTTATAGTGCCGGTTATTACCGTATATATTCATCTATGGCACTCAGGGATGACATAAGCCGCAGCGAAAGCTATTATATGGCTGAGATACGTTCGCTTAAGAGAATAATGGATGCTGCCCGCCAGCAGGATTCATGCCCGGTTCTGTGTTTTATTGACGAGGTGCTGCGCGGAACCAATACAGTCGAACGAATTGCAGCATCCGCACAGATTCTTAAAGACATGGCAGAACGCAGCGTCCTGTGCTTTGCGGCTACCCATGATATCGAGCTGACTGATCTGCTTGAGAACTGTTATTCCAATTATCATTTTCAGGAAGAGGTGCTTGATAATGACGTCAGGTTCAATTACAGATTGTATACAGGCAGGGCATCTTCACGCAACGCTATAAAACTTCTGTCAATAATGGGCTATGATGATGCAATTATTGCAAGTGCAGAGCAGATGGCTTCAGACTTTATAAAAACAGGCAAATGGAGGAATATATGAACGTAACAATCTATACAGACGGTGCAGCCAGAGGCAATCCTGACGGTCCTGGAGGCTATGGAACAGTTATTCATTATGTCGACCCAAAGGGTGAGCTTCATGTACGTGAATTCAGCGCAGGCTACAAAAAGACTACCAATAACAGAATGGAGCTCATGGCTGCAATTGTCGGTCTTGAGGCTCTTACCAGACCATGCAATGTTAACCTTATATCAGATTCCAAATATCTTGTAGACGCATTTAACCAGCACTGGATAGAAGGCTGGATTAAAAAAGGCTGGAAGCGCGGCAAAAATGAACCTGTCAAAAATGTTGACCTGTGGAAACGCCTTCTTGAAGCCAAGAAGATTCACAATGTTACATTTACATGGGTTAAGGGACATGCGGGACATGAGATGAACGAACGCTGTGATGAACTTGCAACAACAGCTGCCGACGGCAGTAATCTGCTGGATGACATAGCAGCCGAATGATAAATTGCTTGAAAATACATATAATGAGTGATAGAATAAATTAGATTGATAATGTATTTATGCGCCTTTGCGCAGGAATGAGGTATTTATGAATATATGGTCTGTGGCTTCGGCCTCAATGGGACCTGCCGTTTTAGCAGGTGATTTTATAGGTGAGTCAATTAAGTTTGTTATTTATCTTGCGGTTATCGTATGTGCGTTTACTGCGGGTGCCAAGCTCCGCAAGCATGTAGATGCAAAGAAAGCATCTAAGTAAAGAACAGATTTTATTATATTTTGGAGGATTGTTAAAGTGCAGAAGTACGGTGTTAATGAATTGAGAAGAATGTATCTCGATTTCTTCGAGAGCAAGGGACATCTTAAGATGAAGAGTTTTTCACTTGTCCCTCATAATGACAACAGCCTGTTGCTCATTAATTCAGGAATGGCTCCTCTCAAGCCTTATTTTACAGGTCAGGAGATTCCACCAAGACGCAGGGTGACGACTTGTCAGAAGTGTATCAGAACAGGAGATATTGAGAACGTAGGTAAGACTGCAAGACACGGTACTTTCTTTGAGATGCTCGGTAACTTCTCATTCGGTGATTATTTCAAGACAGAAGCAATTCACTGGTCATGGGAATTCCTCACCGAGGTTGTGGGGCTTGATGCCAACCGCCTTTATCCATCAGTATACGTTGATGATGATGAAGCATTTGACATATGGAATAAGGAGATTGGAATTGCTCCTGAGAGAATATTCAGATTAGGTAAAGAAGATAACTTCTGGGAGCACGGTTCAGGTCCATGCGGTCCATGTTCAGAGATTTATTATGACCGCGGTGAGAAGTACGGCTGCGGTAAGCCGGGCTGTACTGTAGGCTGTGATTGTGACCGTTATATGGAAGTATGGAATAATGTATTTTCACAGTTCAACAATGACGGACATGGTAATTATTCAGACCTTATCCAGAAGAACATCGATACGGGAATGGGCCTTGAGAGACTTGCCGTTGTTGTTCAGGATGTGGATTCAATCTTTGACGTAGATACACTTCAGGCTCTCCGCAACAAAGTGTGTGAGATGGCCGGCGTAACATATAAGGAAGACGAGAAGAAGGATGTTTCAATCCGAGTTATTACAGATCATATCCGTTCAGTAACATTTATGGTTTCTGATGGAATCATGCCATCTAATGAAGGCCGCGGATATGTATTAAGAAGACTTCTCCGCCGTGCCGCAAGACACGGACGTCTTCTCGGTATAGAAGGCAAGTTCCTTTCAAAGCTCTGCGAGACAGTAATTGAAGGTTCTAAGGACGGATATCCTGAACTTGATGAGAAGAAAGCATTTATCTTAAAGGTTATTGATCAGGAAGAGGACAAGTTTAATAAGACTATCGATCAAGGTCTTGGAATACTTGAGCAGCTCGAAGCTGACCTTGCAAAGACAGGTAATAAGATGCTTTCAGGTGCTGATGCTTTCAAACTTTATGACACATATGGATTTCCTCTTGATCTTACTAAGGAGATTCTTGAAGAGAAGGGTATCACAATAGATGAAGAAGGCTTTAAGAGTGCAATGGAAGAGCAGCGCGTCAAAGCACGTACAGCACGTAAGACTACTAACTACATGGGAGCAGACGCTACTGTATATGATGAGATTGACCCTGCAATAACAAGCAGTTTTGTCGGATATGACAAGCTCACCAACCAGTCTAAGGTATCTGTTCTCACAACTGAGGAGAGTGTTGTTGAAGCGCTTTCTGACGGTGACAAGGGAACTATCGTTGTAGATGAGACAGTATTCTATGGTTCAATGGGTGGTCAGGAAGGTGACAGAGGTGTTATCACTTCTCCTGAGGGTGAATTCCGTGTAGATACCACAATCCATCTTAAGGGCGGCAGAATCGGTCATGTCGGCGTTATGACCAAAGGCATGATTAAAGTCGGTGATACTGTAACTCTTACTGTAGATGCTCCTGCAAGAGCCGCTACATGTGCCAACCACAGTGCAACACACCTTCTCCAGAAGGCTTTAAGGGATGTACTCGGAACACATGTAGAGCAGAAGGGTTCATATGTTGACCCTGACAGACTCCGTTTTGACTTTGCTCATTTTCAGGCTATGACACCTGATGAGATTGCCAGAGTAGAATCGATAGTCAACGAGAAGATTGCAGAGGCACTTCCTGTTGTTACTAATATCATGAGCCTTGAAGATGCCAAGAAGACAGGAGCAATGGCACTGTTTGGTGAGAAGTACGGTGATAAGGTACGTGTTGTATCCATGGGCGATTTTTCAACTGAGCTCTGTGGTGGTACTCATGTTGCCAATACAAGCAATATCATGCTTTTCAAGATTGTATCTGAATCAGGTGTTGCTGCCGGAATAAGACGTATTGCAGCCCTTACAGGTAATGGCGTTCTTGCTTATTACCGCAATATAGAGAATACACTTGCCGAAGCCTGCAAGACAGCTAAGACAGAACCGTCTCAGCTCATTCACAGAATTGCTTCAATGAATGACGAGATTAAATCACTTTCGTCAGAGAATGAGAAGCTTAAGGCTAAGCTTGCAAGCGAAGCTGTAGGAGATGTTCTTTCTAATGTCAGGGAGATTGGTTCGTTCAAGTTCCTTCCTGTAAGTGTGGCAGATGTAGACATGAACGGTCTTCGTACTCTCGGTGACAACATGAAAGATAAGATTGGTTCAGGTATTGTAATACTTGCATCTGCACAGGGTGACAAGGTTAATATCATTGCAATGGCAACTGATGATGCAGTCGCTAAGGGAGCTCACGCAGGCAACCTTATCAAAGCCGTAGCACCTATCGTTGGTGGCGGTGGCGGCGGCCGTCCTAATATGGCACAGGCCGGCGGCAAGAACCCGGCAGGTATCGACGAGATGCTTGCTAAGGCAGCCGAAGTTGCAGCACAGCAGCTTCAGTAAGAAATGAGGGATAATGGGTAATTTTGAAGCTAATGGGAATTCCGAGGTAGAACATCATATGAAGAAGCATCATTCTAAGTTAAGCACAGTACTTATTTCTTTAATCTTTGTTGCAGCAGCAATTGCATGGCTTATTCATGTACCGACTGGAATTCTGATTACAATAATAGGCGGAATCGTATTCGGACTTACCTATAAGAATTGAATATTTTGCTTTTAAGAAGCTCATGCTCCGGCACTCCGGTGCGTGGGCTTTTTAATCATACATAACGAAATGGGGAACTATGCAGAGATTACTTATTACAAAATTCAACGGACAGACTCTGTGCGCTGTATGTGACCAGATGACAATACGCACGGTCCGGGTCATCGAGGATGAATCAATACTCGGCAATATATATGTCGGAAGAGTTGAGAATGTTGTCAATAATATAAATGCGGCATTTATTGAATATTCCAAAGGGAAAAAAGGTTATTATTCTCTTACGGATAATGAGCATCATATTTTCCTTAATCCCAAGAATAATGACAGGATGTGCATTGGTGACCTTGTTCTTGTTCAGGTGTCAAGAGAGGGTGTCAAGACCAAGGAACCGACACTTACCGGCCGTATAGGCATAACAGGAAGATATTGCGCACTTACTCTGGACTGCAAGTCGGAGAATTCGTCCGTATTTATTTCCAAGAAAATTACCGATGAAGACAGGCGGTCTTATCTCAAAGAAATTGTAAAAGATGCGATGAATAATGCATTGAATGCATACACGGCTTCATCGGTTAATTCCGCACTGACTGCCTCTGACATGCATTTTAATATAATTGTAAGAACCAACGCTGAAGATGCTCCGGAAGAACCGGTAACAGCAGAAGTGTCAAGAATTGTAACAACTATGTGCGATATACTTAAAGATGCCGTTACGCGTAAAGGTCTCACAAGAATGTATTCTCCTGAAGAGAGCTGTCTGGAAGATGTGCAGAACATGCGTGCCACCAATCTTGAAAAGATAATAACGGATATTCCTGAAGTTTACGACTCGGTAAGACGTTATCTTGGCGAAAACGAACCGGGAGAAGCTGCCAAGCTTGAATTCTATGATGATACGCAGCTTCCTCTTAACAAACTTTACAGTGTTGAAAGTCAGATCAGTACCGCACTTAACAAACGTGTATGGCTTCCTTCCGGCGGATATCTTGTTATTGAACCTACGGAAGCACTTACCGTAATAGATGTCAATTCCGGCAAGTTCACCGGTAACCGTAAGCTGAAGGACAACACATATCTTAAGATTAACAGGGAAGCTGCAGTGGAGATAGGACGCCAGCTCATGCTGCGTAATCTCTCAGGTATTATTGTTGTTGACTTTATTAATCTTAATACATTTGAAGAAAAGAAAGAGCTTATGTCTTACCTTGCCGATATTCTTAAGACTGACACTGTCCCAACAAGCGTCGTTGACATGACCAAACTTGGGCTGGTTGAGATAACGCGCAAAAAAATCCGCAAACCGCTTCACGAGGTAATTGCCAGTGTCCAGCTATAATATTTTTTACAGCCGCATCAGAAGTTATTTTGACGGCAATGAATTGAGACTGAATATACTAAAAGCCATATACCGCGTTATGCCCATAATAACCGCTGCCACATATATAGCTGTGCTTGCGCTGCTTTTTGTCAGACATGATACACGGCTGATACGTGTTGTATGTTATCCGTGTACTGTGTTTGTGGCAGCTTCGATATTCAGAAAATGCTATAACAGGCCAAGGCCATACGAAGGAAATGATGCTATAATTCCGCTAATATCAAAAGATAAAAAAGGGCAGTCATTTCCAAGCAGACACGCCCTGTCAGCAGCTGTTATTGCATCAGCATGCTTCTATGTATATGTGCCGCTTGGAATTATCATTGCGGTAATATCTGTTGTAATTGCCATCACAAGAGTAATCGCAGGCGTACATTATCCGTCTGATGCAGTCGGAGGACTTATAATAGGTTATGGTATGTGCGCACTGCTTTTCCTGTACATATGAATGTGCATATTAATGTTCAAATAATTTTATACATAATTTTATCGGGAGGTATAACATTATGCATTCACCACTTGAGATTGCGAAGAATTATGTTGAGATAGGAATTCACAAAGTAAGAATGTCCGCATGGAAGATGCTTGTGCTCGGAATCTTTGCCGGAATGTTTATCGGATTTGCCGGAATTGCTTCCACAACCGCACAGGCAACCATAGAGAATCCTGCTATTGCACGCCTTATCGGTGCGTGTGTATTTCCTGCCGGCATGGCTATGGTTCTGGTTGCCGGAAGTGAACTTTTTACCGGTAACAATCTGATAATACTTGCCTGCCTTGAAAAGAAAGTTACGGCCGGACAGATGCTTAAGAACTGGGTGATAGTATTTATCGGTAACTTTATAGGTGCGGCATTTGTCGCAGTAATGGCTGTATATGGACATATTCCGGATCTTTATAACGGACTTCTGGCACAGAAGATGGTCGCAGCAGCAGTACTTCGCGTTAATGAAACATTTGCGGAAGCGCTTATAAGAGGAATATTATGCAACATACTTGTATGTATTGCAGTATGGGCTTCATTTGCCGCCAAGAAGGTGTCAGGAAAGCTGATGATGAGCTTCTGGCCTGTCATGATTTTTGTCCTGTGCGGCTTTGAGCACAGCATTGCAGACATGTATTTTGGCATGGCAGGGCTGCTGTGCGCAGGAGAATACTCAATTGCAGCTCCTGAGCTTACATTTGCATCATTTATACTTAAGAATATTATTCCCGTTACGCTT
>CAMBEF010000101.1 GCA_945865495.1 uncultured Bacteroides sp.
AAGGGACATACAGTTTATACTGTGGATGAGGCTCTTAAGGCTGCCAATGAACTTGGATATCCGGTGCTTGTAAGACCTTCATATGTCCTTGGCGGTCAGGGCATGCAGATTGCGGTATCAGATACAGATGTTATCGAGTTCATGAATATTATCAACAGAATCAAGCAGGATCACCCTATTCTTGTAGATAAGTATCTTATGGGTAAGGAAATCGAAGTCGATGCTGTATGTGACGGTGAGGATATTCTTATTCCTGGTATCATGGAGCATATTGAGAGAGCAGGTATCCATTCAGGAGACAGTATCTCTGTATATCCTGCCAAGTCACTTTCTCCTAAGATTATCGATATGATTGAGGATTACACAGGAAGACTTGCAAGAGCACTTCATGTAAAGGGACTTATCAATATACAGTTTATTGATTATAATGACCAGGTATATGTTATCGAGGTTAATCCTCGTTCAAGCCGTACAGTTCCTTATATCAGCAAGGTAACAGGAATTCCTATCGTTAAGCTTGCAACTAAGGTTATCACAGGAAGCAAGATTAAGGAGCTTGGTTATACACCGGGACTTCAGAAAAAGTCAGATTATTATGCAATTAAGATGCCTGTATTCTCATTTGAGAAGATACGTGGAGCTGATACAACACTTGGTCCTGAGATGAAGTCTACAGGCGAGTGTCTTGGTATATCCAAGGACTTCAACGAAGCACTTTATAAAGCGTTCCAGGGTGCCGGAGTCAACCTTCCAAAGCACAAGCAGATTATTATGACTATTGCCGATAAGGATAAGGAAGAGTCACTTGGTATTGCTAAACGCTTTGACGCTCTTGGATACAAGATTTATGCTTCAAGAGGAACAGCTAAGTTCTTTAATGACAACGGAATAAAGGCTATCAAGGTTAATAAGATTGATCAGGAGTCACCAACACTTCTTGACCTCCTTTATGAGCATAAGATTGACCTTGTAATTGATACTCCTTCTAACGGAATTGAGAGAGCAAGGGATGGTTTCCTTATCAGACGTATTGCAATTGAGACAGGTGTTAATGTACTTACTAGCCTTGATACGGCACATGCACTTGTATCGAGCCTTGAGCATGCATTCAACAGCAATGACCTCTCAATAGTTGATATTGCCAAGATCTGATTATATATGACATATAATATAAGACCATATTATTCGTAATGAGTAATATGGTCTTTTTTTAAATAAATAATAGTACTATAGCACTACAACTGCGTTGCAAAACTCCTACATATATGGTAAATTGTATAAGTGTTATAAGGTAATAATATGTGCTATATTAGTCTAATGAGTGATTTGAAAAGGGGTATGGAGTTGTCTACGAAAAAATTATTGAAGGTTATAGCAGTTCTTCTTACGATGGTTCACTGTATCATACTTACAGAGATGATATATATTGGTGTGAAACCTATGGTCATTTATAATATATTCAGCATATTATGTTATCTTATTGCAATCTGTTTTATTAACAAAGAGTATTATAATGCAGTATTTATAGCAACATATTTTGAAATAATCCTGCATTCATTCCTTGCAACAATCTTTATAGGATGGGATTCGGGATTTGCATTGTATATGATAGCACTTGTCCCTGTGGGATTTTATATGCAATATTTTATATCGGGTGATAAGTATAACATTAAACAGCCACTGCTTCTGAGTATTTTGGATTTTGTCATTTTTATAAGCTGCCAGGTGTATTCGGCTGATGATATATCACCGGTATATATAGGTATGGAGAGTGTTATACACGAGGGGATGTATACATTTAATGCATTTTGTACGTTCACTGCACTTATAGGATTTTCAGTTATATTCCTAAAGGAGCTTAACAGAAGCCATGATGAGCTCATTAAGGTTAATGAACAGCTTGGAAGAATGGCTAAGCTGGATACACTTACCGGATTGTTTAACAGACGTGGAATACAGCCGTTTCTTGATATATGTCAGGTGTCAGGAAGGAATTTCTGTATTGCAATGTGTGACATAGATGATTTTAAGCATGTTAACGATTCATACGGACATGATGTTGGCGATGAGGTAATTGCCAAAACAGCCAGAACAATACGTGCATGCATTAAGCCGGACGACCATGTGTGCAGATGGGGAGGCGAGGAGTTTGTATTTCTTGTCGACAGTGCACAGATGCATGATGGATATATAATAGCGGATAATATAAGAAGGACGATAGAGCAGAATCCTCTTGAGATATTCGGTAAGACAGTGGATTTTACTGTGACAATCGGTATTACCGAATATAAAAAGGGAGAGACAATAGACCAGACCATAATAAGGGCTGACGAGATGATGTACAGCGGTAAAAAGAATGGCAAGAATGTTGTCATAAGCGGAATATAAGTAATACATAAAAAGGGATGACTGATACATTGTTCGTATAAGTCATCCCTTTTATAAAATATAATCGAAGCGACGTGATTCGAACACGCGACCTCTGCGTCCCGAACGCAGCGCTCTACCAAACTGAGCCACGCTTCGATATATGCAACACTAGAATAATACACTTTTTAGGCCGCCAAGTCAAGTAAAAAAATAGTTATGATTTTGTAATGATTGACATCTAATCTGTAGACTAATAATGATAAAAGAGTTATAATAAGCAAAAATAAAGATTCGCATCAAACGCATGATGCGATATCTGGGAGGATGATAATATGCATATAGGTGATTTCTTTGATTTGAAGATGCTCGACGAGGTTATGCGTTCATGGTCGAAAGCAACAGGGCTTGCAACAGTAGCCGTTGATAATGAGGGAAAGTACATATCAGGAGAAATCGGCTTTACGGACTTTTGTATAAAGTATACAAGAGGCTCCAAAGAAGGATGCAGAAGATGTGTAAAGTGCGATAACGAATGCAGTGGAACATATTATTGCCATGCAGGACTGATGGATTTTTCTCATGATATCATCGTTGACGGACAGTTTATGGGAAAGATTATAGGAGGTCAGGTACTTCCAGGTGCTCCGGATGAGGATAAGTTCCGCAGTATGGCTACGGAATTGGGAATAGACCCTGATAAGTATATAGAAGCATTGCGCAAGGTCCCTATCAGATCAGAAGAGAGCATAAGAGCAGCATCGGAGCTGCTTGGCAGAGTTGTCAATATGCTTGTTAACTTTGAATATTCAAAGAAAAAGAATGAGAATCTTATTAATACAATGAATGATGAGCTTGGTAATTCAATGAAGCTTATAAGACAGGTTGAGGACTATTCAAAAGATCTCGATGGCATCGAGAACAGACAGAATATTCTTTCACTTAATGCTTCAATTGAAGCAGCAAGAGCAGGTGAAGCAGGAAGGGGATTTGCTGTTGTTGCCGGTGAGGTACGTAATCTGAGTGCCCGTTCATCAGAAGTTAATAAGCACATTAAGGACACACTTGCAGGTCTTGATGCTTCAATTACCAAGATGGATAAGGCGAGAGTTTCAATCTGACAGATATTGATAAGAAGTATAACAGTAACAGCACAATAATAATACATATTAATAAAGCTGCATGGCATGTGATTGGCAACCGGAATTCCGGAATGCATCACAGGCTGCGCAGCTTTTTTGACAGTCGTACGGAATTGTATATCCGCGCATATTCAATAGGTGTTATGTCTTCAATATAGTTGGAGGGATAATTACGGATGATTCCTTTTGAGGCGAGCAGCTCAACGGCCTTGTTGTAAGCTATGGCTGCTTCATGCTCGCTCGAGTATATTCCGGCAACAAAATTACCGCGGATATGTATCACAGCTTTGTATAATGTCCTTCCGTTACGCTGTATCTCCTGCACGCCGTGGTAATGATTGATTATGTGTATATTGCCGTATCTGAAATCATTATGGTCTCCATTTACAAATATATAGTCACGGCCGCATACAGCATGGCTTCTGATACCGTAATGAGAAAGAATACTTGTCTGTGAACCGTAATCATTTACAAAGAGGTAACCGTCGCGGGACATTATCTTGTGAGTTGAATAATAAAACAGATCATCAACATCAAAACGCAGCACACGCTCAGATGTGAGAAAGTACAGGAAAAATTTCTTGAAAATATATATCGGTGTCTTAAAATACATTCCGTTATCCCGGTAATTGAGGAGAATGACCCATTTTTCAAAAGAAAGAGGACAATCTGCCGGATAATGAAGGTCAGGCAGAAGATGGTCGACTGCCATATCGCTGAGAGGCGTTTTGCCATCGGCATGGAGGAGAAGGTCGGCATCGCTGTAGGCTCTTGCAGCAAGCTTGATGTCGTCATAACTTCCGAGACTGATATGCTTGCTTTTGTATGTTATTGATACACGGTAATATGTGGAGCCGTCCTTGCGTGTGGCGGTGAAAACACCGGGCATTGACGTCATGCTGCTCATAAAAGTCTCCTCCTGCATTCAGCTTATGTTTAGTATTTACATTTATTGTGCATGCAGCAATGAAAAATGTCAAGGTGGGGAAGTATATGAAATATTTATATTTTAGGCACAACACACTTGTCATAATGCCTAAAATAGTTTAAAATATTTCAATATGTAAAATGTCAATAAATATAAAAGTGAGGACTTAATCATGGAAAAGACAATGGAGAAGATTGTAGCTCTGGCTAAGGCAAGAGGATTTGTATATCCGGGTTCTGAGATATATGGCGGACTTGCCAATACATGGGATTACGGTAATCTCGGAGTAGAGCTTAAGAATAATGTTAAGAAGGCATGGTGGCAGAAGTTCGTTATGGAAAGCCCGTACAACGTAGGTGTTGACTGTGCAATTCTTATGAACCCACAGACATGGGTTGCATCAGGACATCTTGGCGGATTCTCGGATCCTCTTATGGATTGTAAGGAATGCCACGAGAGATTCAGAGCTGATAAGCTTATCGAAGACTGGTGTGCAGATAATAATTATGAGCTTGATGGCTCGGTTGACGGGTGGACACAGGAGCAGATGAAGGATTTTATCGAGGAGAAGCAGATTGCATGTCCTTCATGCGGTAAGCATAACTTCACTGATATCCGCCAGTTCAACCTTATGTTTAAGACATTCCAGGGTGTTACTGAGGATGCAAAGAATACAGTATATCTCCGTCCTGAGACAGCACAGGGTATCTTTGTTAATTTTAAGAACGTACAGAGAACATCAAGAAAGAAGATACCATTCGGTATAGGACAGATTGGTAAGTCATTCCGTAATGAGATTACACCGGGCAACTTCACATTCCGTACACGTGAATTTGAACAGATGGAGCTTGAATTCTTCTGTAAGCCGGGAACAGACCTTGAATGGTTCAATTACTGGAGATCATATTGTATCAACTGGCTTAAGTCTCTCGGCATGAAGGATGACGAGATGAGAGCAAGAGATCATTCACCTGAAGAACTCTGCTTCTACAGCAAGGGTACAACAGATATTGAATTCCTCTTCCCATTCGGATGGGGCGAACTCTGGGGAATTGCAGACCGTACAGATTATGACCTTACACAGCACCAGAACGTATCTGGCGAGGATATGTCTTACTTTGATGATGAGTCTAAAGAAAAGTACATTCCTTATGTTATTGAGCCATCACTTGGTGCAGACCGTGTAACACTTGCATTCCTCTGCTCAGCATACGATGAGGAGGAGATTGGAGAGGGAGATGTAAGAACGGTTCTCCATTTCCATCCGGCACTTGCACCTGTTAAGATTGGTATTCTTCCTCTTTCGAAGAAGCTCAATGAAGGCGCTGAGAAGATTTATGCAGAGCTTTCCAAGAAGTATAACTGTGAGTTTGATGACCGTGGCAATATCGGTAAGAGATACAGAAGACAGGATGAGATTGGTACACCATTCTGTATAACATATGATTTTGATTCTGAGACAGACGGAGCTGTTACAGTACGTGACAGAGACACAATGCAGCAGGAGAGAATCAAGATAGAGGATCTTAAGGCATATTTTGAAGATAAGTTTACATTCTAATTCTAACAGGGTGGTCAGATGATTTGTCCAAAATGTGGTAATGAGTTTGAGGGTACAACGTGCCCTAAGTGTAATTCCCCGGCAATCCTTGTTAATGCCTCGGATTATGAGCGCAGGCGCAGGGAGTGGGAAGAACGCGAGAAGCAAAAGAACAGCGAAGAGCAGAAAAAACAGAAGAACAGGGATGATGTGAGGCGTGTAGCAAAGAAGATTGCAGACACGGATTACAGTCAGCTTGTATCTTCCAATGCAGGCAGAGCTGCGAGATTTGCTTCCAAAAATCGCAGGATATTAGCAATGGCAGGAGCGGTAATAGCTGCTGCCATTGTGATTATTGCACTTATAAATGTTGTGATAGCTTCCGGTAAAAATACATTTTATGTAAATGATGGCAGCAGCATCTATAAAGGAATGGATAAAAACAACGTTATATGCAGCGCTGATGAGGTTATTTTTAATTATGACAGATCATGTGCATATTCATATAATATTGTCGGAGATATCGACAGGCAGGCTATAACTGAGACAATGGTTTCTTCTAATGGCAGATATTATGCAGCTGTGATGTACACTGAGAAGAATGGCGGCAATAATGAAAGCACAGCAGTTAATGGTAACGATGATGCAGGGTATATTGGAGAGAGCAACAGTACGGCTGTTAACGGCAATGCAATCAGTACCGGTACATATACACTAATATGCTGGAAGAAGGACGGCGGATATGTATCAGTCAAGAGCAGTACGGACAAAAAGACAATTGCAATGGTGACAGATGACGGTATGCTTGTATATACCGATACGCATTATCTTAATGAAGGTGCGGTAGGAGCTGAGATGCTTGGCTGTTATTATATCGATGAACAAAAGAATCTGACTCTTTCGTCCGATATGGATGAATATGCCGTTGCAGCGGACAATGTAATATGGACTGATGCGGACGGCACACTTTATCGTATAAAGTATAAAGACGGCACATCTACAAGAATTGCCAGAAATGTAAGAAATATATATACACGGCAGAAGCCGGATATGTATGCCCGCGTTAATGGGATGATTCAGACAGAATCCGCATTTGTATATGTTACTCAGGACGGAGAATATATTTATCTTGATCTGTCTGATAAAAAGAATCCTGATGGGATATATCTGTTTAC
Organism: uncultured Bacteroides sp.; assembly: GCA_945865495.1. Lineage (GTDB taxonomy): Bacteria > Bacillota > Clostridia > Lachnospirales > Lachnospiraceae > Bacteroides_F. The sequence continues at coordinate 7,153 of CAMBEF010000101.1, forward strand.
GTCGGCTTCACAGACGGACAGCCTTGTATATATATCTAAATCAGGCTGTGCTTACACTGCCGGAGGGGGCAGGCTGTCAAGAATAACAGGTATAACAGACGGAACGGTGTCCGGACAATCGGATGACAATGTCCGCAAGACGGAGACTGTATCGGAACTGGCTTCATCAGCTATATATTATTCTTCAGATGCTAATGTTTTGTATTATGTTAATAAGTCAGATGAACTTGTATTAATTAAGAATGCAGGTAAAAGCGCCGATATAAGCGCTTCAGGCGTCACTGTTACTTCGGGAATTACACAGTCGGGAATTCAGTATACTGCGTACGGCAATGATGGCTTCTGGTATATATCGCAGTCATCGCTTTATTATTGTGATGGATCTTCTAAACAGATTAAGCTGAAAGACGATGTAAGACAGGGCACCGTAATCTACTGCATGGAGTATAAGAACAGGATATACTGTCTGTATGACGGTACATTATCAAGAATATCCACAGGCGGCAATGTGCAGATGGAGACAGGCGGTATAGCTGATATATGGACGGGAAGAATAAGAACCCGCTGAAACATTTGTAATAATATAAGACTTCCGATACTACAATGTATTAGTATGTATGGGGAGTCTTTTATGTTACAAAGAAGAATTGCGGGAATATTGCTGGCTGTAATAGTGGCAGTGCTTGCGGCAGCACCGGTGCAGAGCATGTGTATGTATCGTGTGTATGCAGCAGAGCCGGATGTTGAGTCACCATCCGTGATACTGATGGAGGCATCAACCGGCAAGACAGTATACGAAAAAAATGCGGATGAATCACTTCATCCTGCAAGCATAACTAAGATAATGACGCTTATTCTTATATTTGATGCTTTGAGCGAGAATAAGATAACTCTTGATGAGAATGTGACGGTATCTGAGCATGCTGCATCAATGGGTGGAAGCCAGGTGTTTTTGGAGGCAGGAGAAAAACAGACCGTCAAAACCATGATAAAATGCATATCTGTGGCGAGTGCCAATGATGCATCGGTAGCAATGGCAGAGCATATATGGGGGAGC
>CAMBEF010000102.1 GCA_945865495.1 uncultured Bacteroides sp.
TTCCCGGTATTGCCGGCAATTATCCGCTTCGACTGCTCAACTGATTCAGAGCCGCCAAGCAGTGGTTCAAGATAATCCGTAACCGCATCACGCACCTTAAGCTTAAGGGTCTGATCCTCACACGTATCGCTGTTGGCACGGACATGGAATCTGACAAGTTCGCCGGCTATATGCTTCTGCATGCGTATTCTGTCAGCTGCGTGTACCACCATTACCGCCGTAATGCACATAGCACACACAGCAGACAACACAGCCGCTGTCAGCAGAATATTCTTACTTTTTATGTAAATATTTTTAAAGATGTAATTTTTCATAAAATAACCTCCATATGAATGATTCATGTTCATCATGTTCATATGGAGATTATTGCCATTCTACTGATGTATATACAAAATTCTTATCCGCGCATCATTCTTATAATTCCACGTTCCTGATTACCAATGTGTTGGCTGATGACTTCCTTCGCACCTTCCTCATCCCTGTTGGCAATCCTGTTAATGATGTCGGCATGCTCACTTATAAGTATTGAATGTGACCTTGCATCCTTAACGTACTCAAGACGATATCTGTACATCTGCTCGCTTAAGTTATTTATTATCTGGATAAGCCTCTGGTTATCTGTCATCTTGTAGATAACATCATGAAATTCCACATCGGCATCTACTATCCTTACAACATCTTTGGCAACCACGGCTGCCTCAAACAGCTTATTAGCCATCTTAAGCTCATCAACCGCTTCATCCGTAACATGTCTGCATGCCAGTGCAACTGCAAGTTCCTCAAGGGTTCCCCTGACCTCAAGAACATCTTTCATGTCCTTCTCTGTTATCCTTGCCACTTCAGCTCCCTTACGCGGAATCATGACAACAAGTCCCTCAAGTTCAAGCTTTCTTATGGCTTCCCTTATGGGTGTACGGCTTACACCAAGCTTCTGGGCAAGCTGTATCTCCATAAGTCTCTCGCCCGGTTCAAGTTCTCCCTTAAGTATCGCCTGACGAAGCGTATTAAATACAACATCTCTCAAAGGCAGATAATCATTAATTGCCATTGTAATGTCATCCTTCATACTGTTCCTCCCTTAACCTCTTATATTATCTTACATTATATACGTCCGTAATATATGCCTGCCTTGCATTTCCCTGCTCCCGCATGTGGTTAAGACATCTCTGGGCCTGCTGCTTATCATCAAATATTCCAAACACTGTAGGACCGCTTCCGCTCATCATCGCATTAATCGCGCCGAACCTCTTCATATCCCGCTTAATGGTATCTATAACAGGATGCATCGGAATCGTAACATCTTCAAGTACATTGCCCATACTCTCCGCTATCTGTACAAGATCCCGGTTCTCAAGTCCTCTTATCACGGCATCTATGTCCGGATGCCTTATATCACTGCTCATATCAAGCTTCTCATATACCATCTTAGTTGATACATTAACAGAAGGCTTGGCAACAACTATTGCACACTGCGGCATAGGCGGCAGCCTGTCAAGCTTCTCACCTATTCCTGTTGCAAGCATCGTTCCACGCACAAGGCAATACGGGACATCCGCACCAACTTTAACTGCACGCTCCTTAAGCTGTTCAATATTAAGTCCCAGTCCGAACATGCGGTTCATTCCATAGAACACAGCTGCTGCATCGGAACTTCCTCCCGCCATTCCTGCTGCCACCGGAATGAACTTCTTAAGATCCATATGAACGCCTTCATTAATATCAAATTCACGCATCAGCATATCCGCTGCTTTGTACATTAAGTTATTCTCATTAAGCGGAATATAAGAAAGGTTGGATGTTATGACTATTCCCGGTTCCTTAGTCTTTTCAATTATTATCCTGTCATACAGCCCAACCGTCTGCATAACCATCTTAACTTCATGGTAACCGTCTTCACGAATCCCTGTAACATCAAGTCCAAGATTAATCTTGGCGCGCGCCTTAAGCCGTATGCTGTCCATACCTTCTCCATTCCTGCGTAAAATACTGAATTCTCGCAGTATTAATATAACTTTATATCATGTATACACATAATTATATAAAAATAACCTCGCATTTTCAAGGTGATTTTTCACACTATGTCTCTGTTATGCCTGTACTTATTCGGTGATATTCCCTTTATCCTTCTGAATGCATCTCCAAAATAATTACTGTCATTGAAGCCGCATGCAAATGCAATGTCAGTTATGGAATGATTAGTCTCCAGAAGCAGTCTGCAGGCCTCCTTAATTCTTACATTGAGCAGATACTCCTTGAATCCAAACCCGGTTGTCTGCTTGAATTTTTTCGACAGATAAGACCTGCTTATGTTGAATTGTTTTGCCACATCATCCAGATATATCTGCTTATCATAGTTATTGTAGACATACGTTGCCACATCCTGAATTGTGCTGTTCTGAGCATCAATCTCATGCGCCGACGTATCCCCGTATAATTTGCAGCGAAGCACAAAAATCATAAATTCCTGAAAAAGTGTCTTTACCATTCCCATTGAAAGTTCATCAGGCATCTGATTCTCATATATCATTCTTGTTATAAGATTCTCTATATATTCTTTCCTCTTATCCGGCACTTCAATTATACCGGCTGTAAGATTCTCTTTTACAAAATCTTTTCCAAGGGCAGAACACAGCCAGTCCATATCTTTTATTGAAAACCTTAATGCCGTTCTCTGCTGTCTTACCTTATTATTGCTTCCATATGCCGTCTTATGTATCTCCCCAGGTGGAATAATTACCAGTGTCCCCGGCACCATCCTGTATATATTGTGGCTTACAAGAATATTGCATTCTCCCGAGAACAGATAAACGAGCTCATAGCATTCGTGTGAATGTGTTTCATCCATCCTGAATGATGCTTCTCGTATAAGTTTATTAATATTAAAATATTCTGACATTGTACCACTCATAAAAAATCTCCAATTTTATCATATATAATATAATTAATCTGTAATTATCCGTTTTTCAAACCATTTTTCGCTTGTTACTACTGTTTTTTTAATATATCATATAAAGAGAGATATATCTATAGGATATATGAAGATTTAGAAAATATTTATTTTCTTATGTGCAGGAAGCGATGTCCCTAAATGGGGCAGGAACGGAGATTAATTATGAAGAAACTATCAGCAGAAAAGCGCAATATGATTCTTGAGGGCAACCTCTTCCAGGCCATAATTGTCCTCGCCATTCCAATTATGATAAACAGCTTTATTCAGTCCATGTACAACCTGACGGATACATACTGGCTGGGACAGATTGGTACTAATCCAATGGCTGCAATAACGCTCGTTTCCCCGGTTCAGAATATTATTATCAATTTCGGACAGGGCATAACAACTGCCGGCGCAATCCTCATATCGCAGTATATAGGGGCAGGTGAGAAGCGTCAGGCAGGAATAATGGCTAATCATCTGTATATATGTTCAATGATATTTGCATTTGTATGTGCATCAATATGCATTTTTGCTACACCCGGTATCGTCGGATGGCTCGGTGCAGAGGGTGACGTACTTAATTTTGGCATAACCTACCTCAAGGTTGTTGTTATCGATATGCCGTTTCTTTTTACAATTAATATGTACAATGCCATACGTCAGGCCCAGGGAGATACACTTAAGCCCATGCTCATGAATCTTCTGGGAATATGTATTAACTTTGTGCTTGATCCGCTTCTTATGATTGTATTTGACATGGGGATTCTCGGTGCCGCACTTGCAACTCTTCTGGCGAAGGTGCCGCCTGCACTCATCTGTCTGTACTCGCTTCTTAATACAAAGCAGGGCATAAGGCTTTCATTCAGAGGATTCCATTTTGAATCTTCAAAGATACTGGCAATTATAAAAGTCGGTCTTCCTACTGCAATAGGCGGAAGTACCATGCAGTTCGGCTTTCTTCTTATGACCAAAAATGTTTTAAAATACGGTTCAATCGCAACTGCCGCCTACGGAATAGGCAACAAGATTAACAGCATAATCACCATGCCGTCTAACGGAATAGGTTCAGCCGTATCAACAATCGTCGGACAGAATATGGGTGCCAGACAGGTTGACCGCGCCAACAAAGGTTACAAGATGGCTATGACAATGGCAATCGTGTTCCTCTTTGTCGGAGGAATGATATTTTCAAGAAGACCGGTGTCACAGGCACTCGTAAATATATTCACCAAGGATGATGCCGTATCCAATCTCGCGACAGATTTCTTAAGCCTCATGGCATTCTGGTGCTGGACCAACGGTATCTACAATGCGACAAGCGGTCTCTTCCAGGGCTCCGGCCATACGATGATAACAATGCTCGTAGATGCATCACGTATATGGGTCTTCCGTTTCTTAGTGCTTTTTATATGCGAGACGGTACTTCATCTCGGAGTTGCAAGTATCTGGTATGCCGTTGTTGTCAGCAACGCAACATCCTCAGTCATACTCATAGTTCTTTACTTCACGGGAATATGGAGAAAATCGACGGTTAAGATTGAAAGTGATAATGAAAAACAGGCTGCTTAAGAATACTGTTTTCTGATATATATGACGAGTTGAGCCGTAGCTGCCCATTTAGCAGTTACGGCTCAACTATTACTATTAACTATTATTACATTTACTGTTCTTCGCTGCTTCTATCATCCATCTCTACATAATCGCAGTGTGTTCCGACATACTTATATGCAGGACGTATAATCTTTCCCTTATTTACAAGCTCCTCAAGACGGTGTGCGCACCAGCCTGATGTACGTGCTATTGCAAATATAGGTGTAAAGAGTTCTTCCGGAATGCCAAGCATTGTATACACAAAGCCACTGTAAAAATCGACATTGGCACATACCGGCTTTACAAGATGTCTCTTCTGTGCAATGATAGCGCCTGCTGTCTGCTCTACAAGCTCGTACAGTGCGAACTCCTTCTGAAGTCCCTTCTCTTCTGAGAGGCTCTTTGCATATCTCTTAAGTATTACAGCTCTCGGATCCGAATCTGTATAGACTGCATGTCCCATACCATATACAAGACCTGACTTATCAAATGCTTCCTTATCAAGTATCTTGGTAAGATATGCTCTAACCTCATCAACATTAGTCCAGTCTGATACATTCTCCTTGATATTCTGGAACATCTTCTGAACCTTAAGGTTGGCACCGCCGTGGCGAGGTCCCTTAAGAGAAGCTATACCCGCAACTATTGCCGAGTATGTATCAGTACCGCTTGATGTAACAACATGCGTTGTGAATGTTGAGTTATTACCGCCGCCATGCTCTGCATGAAGGATAAGTGCAACATCAAGCACCTTCGCCTCAAGATCTGTGAATATTCCGTCACTTCTGAGCATATACAGCAGATTCTGTGCTGTTGAATAATCCTTACGCGGATTACGGATAATCATGTTCTGATCAAGTCTGAAATGTCCATATGCCTGATATGAATATGCTGCTATAAGCGGCATCTTCGCTATCATCTGGAGTGACTGACGCAGTACATTGGATACCGATATATCATCCGGATTGCCATCATATGAATAAAGATTAAGAATACTCTTCATCATTGAATTCATAATATTGGCACTCGGTGCTTTCATAATTACATCACGGATAAAGTCACCGGAGAGTTCACTAAGGTCTGCAAGGATTCCGATAAAGCTCTTGAGCTGTGACTTAGTTGGAAGTGAACCGAACAGAAGAAGATATGTCACCTCTTCAAATCCGTAGAAGCTGTCCCTGCTTCCCTGAATCAGCTCGCTTACATTGTAGCCCTGATAATAAAGGTTGCCATCTGTAGGAACCTTCTTACCATCAACAATCTTACTTCCTACAACATCCGAAATCTCTGTAAGTCCTGTAACAACGCCATTACCGTTGCTGTCTCTCAATCCTCTTTTAACATCATGCTTAGTATAGAGTTCCACGTCAAAGGCTCTTGACTTCATACAGCTCTCAACAAGCTGTCCAAACTCCGCATCATGTTGTGTTATTTCCATCATCGATCTGTTGTCCACGGTAATGCTCTCCTTTACTTTCCTCAAAATAATGTGCTTATTTTAACCTATTGTCGAAAAAAAGACAACATTTAAATAGTATTTTCTTAATAAATTAAGCTTTTTATTTCTTTTACTTTCGATTATTAGTCACTTTTTCAACAATCTCATCAAACGGAACCGGTCTGTAATCCGTGCGTTCCACGCTCACACAGTATGACTGTTCACTGTAATCTCTGTACAGCTGACTGCCATGCACATGTCCGAATATGTTGGCATAAGGCATATTGCGGCACACATACACAGGTTCGTGCGAAAGAATCCAGAATCCTTCATATATTATTGGATATCTGCTGACAAACTCAAAACCGCATCTATACCAGAAATCCTCCGTAACAATATCATGGTTGCCAAGTATCAGGCTCTTGTGTCCGTTAAGTCTTCCGGCAAGCTCTGTATTCCTGTCGACACTTTTATATTCCGAGAAATCCCCGAGCACGAATACATTGTCGTCTTCACCTACAGTCTCATTCCATCCGGCAATAAGCTTCTCTTCCATGTCATCAGCATCCGCAAACGGCCTGTTCTCATATCTTATAATGTCCTCATCTCCAAAATGCGTATCCGCAATAAAGAATGTTCTCATATCAATTCCATTTCTGTATTATATAATCTCCATGCAGTGTTCTGCCTGTGACTTGCGCAGAAGCGGCCTGTCATTATTAACTGCCACGCCTTCTCCCACAGAACCGTACTCAGCGAAGCGCGCATTCTTGTACGAATTGCCGCTCATATCACTGTAACCGTTGTCACATACAACATCACTCATATAACAGTTAATGAAAAATGCCGCTGCATCCCTTCCCCATGGACGGGCAAGCCTGTACATTCCTGCTCCTATTCTGCCCTCAGCATAGAAGCGGCAGTTTCTGAATATAAAACCATATTCCGAATCGGCATGTGTTCTCGGTGCAGTAAAGCAGCCGTCTGCCTTATACGGTGTGTATCTTCCGATTATATCGCAGTCATCGAATATTGCAGCACCGCATCCATATATAAAATCAATATTGCCTTCGATATGACAGCAGCTAAAATGCTGGTGTGTTGTGATATCAGGCGAAAAATCATCCTCGTCGGCTGCATCAACAAACAGTGTATCCTGATATCCGAGCAGAGTGATATTGGTAACCGATACATTATCTGCAAATATAGCCAGCGCATCTGCCTGCTGATCTGTTCCGTCTGCATAAGGATATGTATTCTCTATGCTTATATTGCACATTGAAAATCCTGTTGCCGTATACTCAACGAGCATCGCATTCCTGTTGCGCATTCCCGTCGCTGTTCCGTCCGCAACACATGCATTGAACTCAATTCTGGTCTTTTTTGAATCTTCACCGATAATACTTACATCCGCACGTTCAACGACAACTCTCTCCCTGTAGACACCGTTTTTAACAAAGATGACATCCCCATCACCCGGCATTCCATGTACAAGCGCATCACTTATCTTTGAATACTGCGGAATACCTGATGCATCCAATGCGCCCTGTGCTCCCTTGTATGAAGCATCCACAACACAGTTATAGTACGGCATGCACAGGAAATTGAATACCTTTCTCGACCTGCTTCCGGTTACGGATTCAAATATAACTTCTATCTTATTAAAACCTTTTGCAGGGTATCCCTCTATCCTGATACTCTCGCCTGCACCACATGCAGCATATCCTTCGCTGTCGCGTTCTCCATGTGCGAATCCATCGAGTGCATCAGCCGCATCCCGGCCATTTACAAGCACTTTATATCTGCCATCAGTGTTATAGTGTCCTGTTACATAGAAATAATGTGCGCCAAGCGTATCATTACTCTTATCATCAACTACCATTTCAACCTGCTTGTCGTTAACTGCATACACAGCTTTTGCATTATCACTTATACGCAGTGCCTGCTGTGGTTCGCCCGGATTGCTGCAGTTATCTCCCGTATATGATATTACATAATAATACAGCGGGTCATATCCGCATGACTTATCAGTAAAGCTTACAACAAGTTCCCCGTCAGCAGATTTCTTTGCATCTTTCACTGTAAATGTTCCCATAAGGACATCATTATCACCACACACATTACATGTACCGGCACGGAATACTTTCCACTCAGATGCATCATCCGTAAGCTTAAGACTTATATCTATTCCATCCGCACTTCCC
>CAMBEF010000103.1 GCA_945865495.1 uncultured Bacteroides sp.
TACGGCAGTCGGTAAGACTGCAGCATCGGTAGAACTTGCAAAACGTATCGGCGGAGAGATAATAAGTGCCGATTCGATGCAGGTGTATAAGCATATGGATATCGGAACGGCTAAGATTATGCCGGAGGAGATGCAGGGAGTAAGGCATTTTCTTATAGATGAATATGAGCCTGATGAAGAATTTAATATAGTTAAGTTTCAGACAAGGGCAAAGCAGGCAATAGAAGAGATAACCGCAAGAGGACATATACCGATTATTGCGGGTGGAACCGGATTTTATATACAGTCGGTACTGTATGACGTGGATTTTGATTCTGCAGCGGATGCAGCGTCAGATGATAAGGCAGATATTGATGGCAATGAAGAAGCAAAAGCGTACCGCGCGAAGCTGCAGGAGAGGGCAAAAGCCGGAGAACAGGCTGAACTTCATAAGGAGCTTCAGGCTGTTGATCCTGTATCGGCTGCAAACATCCACCCTAATAATGTTAAAAGAGTTATAAGGGCACTTGAATATTACTACCAGACCGGTGAGCCAATATCCAGACATAATGAAGAACAGAGAAATAACAGTTCGCCGTATAATTTTGTATATTTTGTACTTAATGATGACAGAGAGAAGCTGTATAAGAGAATTGATGCAAGAGTTGATAAGATGTTTGAAGCAGGACTTGTTGATGAGGTGAGGATGCTAAGAGACATGGGCTATGACCGTTCATATGTATCTATGCAGGGAATCGGCTATAAGGAGGTTCTGGATTATCTGGATGGCAGCAGCACTCTTGAAGAGGCTGTTTATATAATAAAACGTGACACGAGACATTTTGCCAAGAGACAGCTTACGTGGTTTAGGCGTGAACGCGATGTGACATGGGTGAACCGGCAGGATTTTAAGGATGACGAAGCAATACTTGACTTTATGATTAATAAACTGCATGATAAAGGAATTATTGAAAGGTGCTTGCGTGAAAAGTAATTGCAGTTAGAACAGGAATGGAGAATTTATAATGAACGCAGAACAGTTAGAAAATATGGGAAAAATGTATGAGTCTATGGGGCTTTCAAGGGAGCTTCTTGATTATTCAAAGAAGATTGCCGACAGTCTTAAGCCGAGATTTGATGCCATAGATGAGATTGCAGAGTATAACCAGATGAAGGTTATTGCAGCAATGCAGAAGAACAGGGTGTCGGCGGAGCATCTCTACGGAACGACAGGCTACGGATATAATGATGCGGGACGTGAGACTCTTGAGGCAGTATATGCAGACATCTTCCATACGGAGGATGCACTTGTAAGACCACAGATTACATGTGGAACGCATGCACTTAATGTGGCACTTGCAGCGAATTTAAGACCGGGAGATGAGCTTATGTCACCTGTTGGCAAGCCATACGATACTATGGATGAGATTATAGGAATAAGACCATCCAAGGGAAGCCTTGCCGAGTATGGAATAACATATGCACAGGCAGATCTTAAGCCTGACGGAAGCTTTGATTATGATGCAATAAAGGCTGCAATCAATGAGAGAACAAAGCTTGTGACGATACAGCGCTCTAAAGGTTATGCGCAGAGACCGACACTTTCTGTAGAACGCATAGGAGAGCTTATAGCATTTATAAAATCGGTAAAGCCTGATGTAATATGCATGGTGGACAACTGCTACGGCGAATTTGTCCAGACGATAGAGCCGAGTGATGTAGGGGCTGACCTGATTGTCGGTTCACTTATCAAGAATCCGGGCGGCGGACTTGCTCCGTGCGGAGGATATATTGCGGGTAAGAAGGAGTATGTTGAGCAGGCAGCTTACAGGCTTACATCTCCGGGACTTGGCAAGGAGGTTGGTGCTACACTTGGAGTTAACCAGTCATTCTTCCAGGGACTCTTCATGGCACCGGTGGTTACTGCAGGAGCACTTAAGGGAGCAATATTTGCAGCTAATCTGTATGAAAGACTTGGCTTTAAAGTTATTCCTAACGGAAGTGAGCCGAGATTTGATATTATTCAGGCAATCGAACTTGGTTCGGCAGAGGGTCTTATCGCATTCTGTAAAGGTATTCAGGCAGCAGCGCCGGTTGACAGCTATGTTACTCCGGAGCCGTGGGATATGCCGGGCTATGATTCAGAGGTTATTATGGCAGCAGGTGCATTCGTACAGGGCTCATCGATTGAACTCAGTGCAGATGGTCCGTTAAGAGAGCCATATTCAGTATTCTTCCAGGGTGGACTTACATGGTACCATGCAAAGCTCGGTATTATGATGAGCCTTCAGAAGATGATTGATGCAGGAGTAGTGACATTGCGATGAGAGAGAATCTTAAAAAAATGTTTTCGTACTACAAGCCGTACATGAATGTGTTCATTGCAGACATGTTCTTCGCATTTGGCGCTGCGGCTGTAGCACTCTCGATTCCCATAATAATAAGATATATAACGTCAACGGTTCTGTATTATGATGATGCAAGGGCATTCAGGACGATTGCGGAGCTGGGAGTGCTCATGGTTGTGCTTGTTGCAGTCCAGTGCTGGTGCAATTTCTTCATATCCAATTACGGACATGTTATGGGAGCGCGTATGGAGTATGATATGCGCGCGGAGGTATTTGCACATTATCAGAAGCTTTCATTCTCATTCTTTGATAATCAGAAGGTCGGACAGCTTATGGCAAGAATCACTACGGATTTGTTTGACATAAGCGAGCTTCTGCATCACGGCCCTGAGAATATTGTGATATCTCTTATTAAGATAATCGGTGCATTTATAATTCTTATGACAATCAGCCCGTATCTGGCGGTTGCTGCATTTGCACTGGTACCGTTTATGTTTGTGTATGCATATGTGTTCAACAGGAAGATGAAGCGTGCATTCAGACGCAACAGGGAAGAGATTGCGGGAATTAATGCGCAGATAGAAGATAATCTGTCAGGAATGCGTGTTGTTAAGTCTTTTGCAAATGAGGATATTGAAAAAGAGAAGTTTGCAATAGGCAACAACGGGTTCCTTGCAGCGAAAAGAGAAAGCTACAGATACATGGGCGGATATCAGGCCGGACTTAGTTCATTTACAATAATGATTCAGGTCGTTGTAATCATTGCGGGCTCTGTATTTATTAAGAAGGGACTTGTGAGCATTACCGACCTTGTTACATTTATTCTCTATATTAATGTATTCACAGACCCGATTAAGACACTGATTGACTTCACTGAGCAGTTCCAGAACGGTTATTCCGGCTTTGAGAGGTTCATGGAGATACTTAATGTTGAGCCGGACATAGCGGACGGACCGGATGCAAAGACTATAACCAATGTACGCGGTGAGATTGAATTTGATGATGTATCATTCAGATATGAGCAGGACACACAGACGGTTCTCAATCATATTAATCTGAAGGTCGGTGCAGGTGAATACGTAGCGCTTGTAGGTTCTTCGGGAGCAGGCAAGACGACGCTTTGCAGCCTGATACCGAGATTTTATGATGTTACAGAAGGCAGTGTTAAGCTTGACGGCAATGATGTGCGTGATATTAAGCTTAAGAGCCTGCGCGATAATATAGGAATAGTGCAGCAGGATGTGTATCTGTTTGCGGGAACCGTATTTGAGAATATCAGGTACGGAAAGCCTGATGCAACGAGAGAGGAAGTTATTGAGGCTGCAAAGAATGCCAATGCACATGAATTTATCATGTCACTTCCTGACGGGTATGATACCGATATCGGGCAGAGAGGAGTTAAGCTGTCCGGAGGTCAGAAGCAGAGACTTTCGATAGCAAGGGTATTTTTGAAGAATCCTCCCGTGCTTATATTTGATGAGGCAACATCAGCACTTGATAATGAGAGTGAGAAGGTTGTGCAGGAGTCACTTGAGAAGCTTGCAAAGAACAGGACAACGCTTGTCATCGCGCACAGACTGTCAACAATTAAGAATGCGGGGAGAATACTTGTACTTACTGATGACGGAATTGCGGAGGAAGGCACACATGATGAGCTCATAGCCCGGGACGGAATATACAGGCATCTGTATGAGCTGCAGTTCAGGGAATAGAAGTATTGAGGTATTCATGGTATTGAGGTATTCATAAAATTCTGCTTGCAAAATAGACTTCTATATGTTATCTTAGAATAGTTGTGAATAGAAGAGATGGTCCTCTGTTACGCAAGTATTACGAACATCAAGATTATTAAGGAGGTCACACATGAGCAACATTATTAAGGAAATCGAGTCTGCACAGCTTAAGGCAGAGGCTCCACAGTTCAACGTAGGTGATACAGTAAGAGTATCAGCTAAGATTAAGGAAGGCAACAGAGAGAGAATCCAGGTATTCGAGGGTACTGTTCTTAAGAGACAGGGCACAGGCGTTCGCGAGACATTCACAGTAAGAAAGAATTCTAACGGCGTTGGCGTTGAGAAGACATGGCCTGTACATTCTCCAATCGTTGAGAAGGTTGAGGTTGTTCGTCATGGTAAGGTTAGAAGAGCAAAGCTTAACTACTTAAGAGAGAGAACAGGTAAGAGCGCTAAGGTTAAGGAACGTGTAATCAGATAATTCCTGCCGGATTTTATTAATAAGTGTCTGCGTGACGCAGACTGAAAAGGGACATATACTTCAGACAGGTATTTGTCCCTTTTTGTAATATAAGAGAGGAACAAGGCTATGAGCGGTTTCAGAAGAAGATACAAAGAGAATACAGCACTACAGCGGACAGCAAAACTGATTGCTGACACTATAATGGTTATATGTGCGGCGTATATGGTTATGGCACTTCTTTGCACAAGGGCGCATATTATAGGTAATTCGATGAATGACCTTCTTAGCAACGGACAGACGGTGCTTATTAACAAGCTCCCATATGCATTTACATCGCCAAAGAGGTATGATGTTATAGCATTTGAAGCATCGGGAGTAAGCTCATCGAGAATATATGTGAAGCGTGTCATAGGATTGCCGGGAGAGACAGTGCAGATTAAGGACGGTAAGGTATATATTAACGGAAAGCAGCTTGAGGATGATGTCGTAGATTCAGACATACTTACGGCGGGGCTTGCTGCGGAACCTGTCATGCTTGGAATGGATGAATATTTTGTGCTTGGTGACAACCGTAACAACAGTGAGGACAGCAGATTTTCCAATATAGCAATGGTGAAGAGAGACAATATTATCGGAAGCGTGTGGGCTGTAATGTCACCGCTCAGAGATTTCAAATTTATATAGAGAAAAGGAGCATAAGATGAACTACCAGTGGTATCCGGGTCATATGACCAAGGCAAAGAGAATGATGGAAGAGAATATCAAGCTTATAGACCTCGTTATCGAGATAGTTGATGCGAGAATTCCATTGAGCAGCCGTAATCCCGATATTGATTCTCTTGCAGTTAACAAATCAAGAATGATACTTCTTAATAAATGTGACTTAGCATCCGATAAAGTTAATGATGAGTGGGTCAGATATTTTACTGACAGTGGCTTCATTGTGCTTAAGATTAATGCGAAGAACGGAACCGGAATACGCAATGTCAATCCGATGATTCTTGAGGCATGCAAAGAAAAGATTGAAAGGGACAGACGCAAGGGAATAAAGAACCGTCCGGTGCGCTGTATGGTTGTAGGAATACCTAATGTAGGCAAGTCAACATTTATTAATGCAATCGTAGGAAAGGCATGTACAAAGACTGGCAACAAACCGGGTGTTACCAAGGGCAAACAGTGGATTGCACTCAGTAAGCAGATTGAGCTTCTGGATACACCGGGAATCCTGTGGCCTAAGTTCGATGACGAGAAGATTGGCATGAACCTTGCATTTATCGGCTCAATCAATGATGAGATTCTTCATATGGATGAGCTTGCATGTTCACTGATTAAGATTCTTCAGAGTGATTACGCAGGAACACTTGCGTCAAGATATGGAATTGAGGAGACAGCAGAGGAAGCGCCACATGATATCCTTGCAAAGGTGGCAGTGGCAAGAAGCTGTATAAGAAAGGGCGGAGAGCCTGATACTGATAAAGCAGCTGATATGATAATCGACGATTACAGAGCAGGACGTCTTGGAAGAATATCACTTGAGCGTCCGGAAGATGGAGACATTCTTAATGGATGAGGCAAAAAGACAGGCAAAACTTGAAAAAGAGCGTGAGAGAATAGAAGCACTCTGTGAATTTGAAAAGGAATACGATTACTGCCAGTATATATGCGGAATTGATGAAGTGGGAAGAGGGCCGCTTGCAGGACCGGTTGTGGCAGGAGCGGTTGTACTTCCGAAGGGCTGCCGCATATTGTATATTAATGATTCCAAGAAGCTGAGTGAGAAGAAACGCAATGAACTGTATGAGGTTATATCCAGAGAAGCTGTAAGCGTTGGAATAGGAATTGCGTCGCCTGAGCGGATAGACGAGATTAATATCCTTCAGGCTACATATGAGGCAATGAGTATGGCAATCAGTAAGTTAAGTGTTGTGCCTGACGTACTGCTTAACGATGCTGTTACGATTCCGCAGGTTGATATACGGCAGGTTCCTATCATAAAGGGCGATGCAAAGAGCATAACTATAGGTGCAGCAAGCATTATGGCAAAGGTAACGAGGGATGCCATGATGGTAGATTATGACAGCATTTATCCGGAATACGGCTTTGCACGCAACAAAGGATACGGAACAAAAGAACATATTGCAGCACTTAAGGAGTTTGGCCCATCACCGATTCACAGACATACATTTATTAAGAATTTTGTTAAAGAGGTTTAACAGAAAGTAAAGGAAAATAATGATTAATGTCAATGGACACAATGACAGGCAGATTTTTAACGGACAGGCGCAGGGCGGGGTTAATGCCGATGTATCCGGCAATGTACATGTAAGTGCAGTGCGTCCCGGAGGTTCGGTGACTTCTTCTGATGCGTCAAAGCTTGTGACTGATATAAGGAATCTTATGACGGGGGATGCGTTCTCGGGAGAGGTGGCATCACTTGACAACGGAGTTGTTACGATTAAGCTTGCGGACGGTTCACAGCTCAATGCGTCTTTGCAGAATCAGGTAAATAATCTTACACCGGGACAGAACCTTACATTTGTTGTAACACAGAATAACGGCAATACAGTTCTGCTTAAGCCCATGGCACAGGATATGCAGTCGTCTTATATTGCAGCTAAGGCACTTGAGGCAGCAGGACTTGCAGATATACCTGCCAATGAAGAGATGGTTCATGAACTGCTTAATCAGAATATGTCAATCAGCGCACAGACGCTTAATGATATGGCGAAGCTTGCAGCAAAGTATCCTGATGCGGGGACTGATACGCTTGTAAGGCTTAATAAGCTTGGAATTCCCGTGACACAGGAGAATATACAGCAGTTTGAAGCATACAAGTCATATGAGAGCAGCATATCGGATGATATATCATCGCTTGGCAGCGGGATTGCTGACAGGCTTTCACAGATAGCGGCCGGGCAGGGTGCAGGAGAGGCGGCACAGCTTATGCAGACCGTTACCGATATCCTGTACGGTCAGAATACAGACGGCAATGTACATGTTGTGAATACAGATTCAGATACTGCACAGAATGTGCAGTCAGGCGAAGCCCGGACGGAGGCTTTGCAGGCGGGGGCTGCAAAAGCTCAGGAGAATACGGGAGTCGGAGCATTGGTTAGCGCTGAGACAAGGAATGCTCTTGCAGGGATGATTGAGGATACTTTTGGAAGTATACCGCAGAATCTGGCACAGGGGCTTGCTGACAGTCAATTGACTGCACAGGAATTCATGAATACGCTAAGCAGTATGATGTCATCATCAGATGTGGACACAGAGAAGCTGTCAAAGCTACTGTCATCAGATGGTTATAAAGAGATGTTCGGAATGGTTATGCGCGATACAATGCGCCTGTCACCCTCAGATGTCCAAAAGAAGGATGCAATAAGTGAGTTTTATGAGAAGGTGCGCAATAATGCAGGGAAGCTAGCAGATGCACTTGGGGAAAAAGCACAGGAAAAGCAGGACTCACAGCTTTCCAAGGCTCTTAATAATATACGAAATAATGTTGAATTCATGAATGACCTGAACCGCAACATGACCTATTTTCAGATGCCTATTAAGTTTTCTGAGAATAATGCCAATGGAGAGCTGTATGTATTCACTAATAAGAAAAAGCTCGCCAATAATACCGACAATATAAGTGCC
>CAMBEF010000104.1 GCA_945865495.1 uncultured Bacteroides sp.
GAATATATTGTGCTCCCGCCTTTGCAACTGTCTGAATCTGCTCTCCGAGCACATTAAAATCTGCAGATAAAATAGATGGTGCTAAAATTTTCATTAATATTTCCTCTGATCTTTCAACTCATTATATATTTCAACGTAGTTCTCATATCTTATGCGGCTGATAATGCCACCATCAACAGCCTTCTTAACGGCACAGTCAGGCTCATTGACATGAACGCATCCATTAAACCTGCATCTGCCCTCATATGGTGCAAACTCTTCAAAATAGAATCTTAAGTCCTGTGCCTCTATATCACTCACATAAAATGACGTAAAGCCCGGTGTGTCCATTATATATGTATCACCACCGATATTGATTATCTCTGAATGACGAGTTGTATGCCGCCCTCTTCCAATCTTCTCGCTTACTGCCCCCGTCTCCATTCTGCTCTGCGATAACAGCTCATTAGTAAGTGAAGACTTGCCTACGCCTGAAGGACCCGCAAAAACGGTTGTCTTACCGGCGATTATCGGTCGGATGATATCATCAATACCTTCTTTGTTGACAGTACTTATAAAATGGACTCTGCATCCGCATCCTGCATATATATCTGCCATCTGTGCAAGCTGGCTGTCTTTTGCAAGATCTTTTTTACTGAAACAGATTACAGTCTCAATATCATGTTTTTCCATCATGACAATAAATCTGTCCAGCAGGTTATAATTAGGTGCCGGCCTGTGAACTGCAAATACAACAAGTGCCTGATCTACATTAGCTACCGCCGGCCGTATAAGAGAATTCTTCCTTGGCAGCACGTCATTAATGTTGCCAAGGAACTTCTCATCGTCAAGTATGTCAATATCTACATTATCACCAACGAGAGGCTTTATCTTACGGTTGCGCAGAATTCCTTTTGCTTTGCATTCATATACGCCGCGGTCTATCACATGCACGTAATAAAATCCTGCGATACCCTTGATTATCTTACCATTCATGCGTTAATTCCCTGTTGTTGCAGCTACTGAAGGTGTCTGTGCAGCAGTCGTTGCTGCTGTTGTTCCTGCCGGGAGTGTAACTGTAGGTGCTCCAAGGCCTATACTCATAGTAAGTTCTATAGTTGTTCCTGCCGGTACTTCCTTGCCTGCCGAATAGCTCTGTGCAGCTACATAGCCATAAGGAATCTTATCATTCATTACCTGTGTAGCTGAAAGTGTAACATTAAGTCCAAGTGCATCAAGCGTCTGTCTTGCCTGAGTCTCAGACATATTTATAACATTAGGAACCGTAATCATCTTGGATTCCTTACCACGGCTTACAACAATCTTAACCGCATCACTTGACTTGGCACTTGCATTAGCTCTAGGTGTCTGGCTGATAACAAGTCCCTGCTCAACTGTGTCACTGTAATCGTAGTCAACAGCCGGCGAACCGAATCCGGCTGACTTGATTGCTGCTATAGCCTCATCCTCAGTCTTACCAACAACATTAACCATTGTTGACTTACCTGCACCGGAACTTACCGAAATAGTTACCGTAGAATTCTTGGCTATCTTTGAATTGGCCTTCTGGCTCTGTGATATTACATATCCTTCAGCTACAGTATCTGACGGCTGACGGCTGACCTTGCATCCGAGGTTAACATCATTAAGTGCCTTCTTGGCATCCTCTTCCGTAAGTCCTGTTACGCTCGGCACAGATACGAGCGTTGAAGGATCAACGGTTGTTGTCTGTACCTGCTCAGAAGATGTATGATTAGAATCTGTTCCCGATGAACCACCCATAACGGCTGCAAGCTTGACTACTACAAATATCGTAATGATGATAATTACCGCTGCAATTCCGATTCCAAGCCATTTCATGACTGCATCCATCTTCTCGCCGGCTTTTTCCTCGGCATCATCGTAATCATCGTCATCGTCGTCATCCTGAATTCTTACAGGTGCCTGATTAGACTTACTCTTAGGCTTCACAGGCTGTGGCTTAGCCTTTTTCTTACTCTTCTTAGAGTTGTAATCATCATCGTCGTCATCTATATCGTCTATAATGTCATCATCGTCGTCAAAATCTTCATCGAAGTCCTCATCATCAAAATCTTCATCATTCTGATTATTCTGATACTGCGATGACATTCCTGTTGAAGCAGCCTGCCTCCGGTCTATAAGATCCTCCTGCAGCGACTGCTGTCTTGCTGTCTCATAAGAAGGCGCAAGCTTGACAAAATTAACATCCGGCATGACCAGTGATTTTTTAAGATCAGCTATAAGCTCAGTTGCACTCTGATATCTTCTGTCAGTCTTTTTCTGTGTACACTTCATAACAATCTGGTCTACACTTATCGGTATATCATTAACCACATGTGAAGGCGGAAGAATCTCATCCTGGATATGCTGCACGGCAACCGATACAGTTGAATCCCCATCGAACGGAACTGTTCCGGTAAGCATCTCATACAAAGTTATACCAAACGAATAGATGTCACTCTTCTCATCACTGTATCCGCCTCTTGCCTGCTCCGGTGAGATATAGTGTACTGACCCCATCGCAGACGAACTGATTGTCTGTGATGTTGCAGCCCTTGCTATACCAAAATCAGTAACCTTAACTTTGCCTTCTTTTGAAATTATGATATTCTGAGGCTTAATATCCCTGTGAACTATATGATGACTGTGTGCAGCCTCCATACCCTGTGCCACCTGAATTGCAATACTTACCGCTTCCTTGCTTGAAAGCCTGCCCTTCTTCTCTATATACTGCTTAAGCGTTATACCCTCAACGAGTTCCATTACAATATAATAAATACCATTCTCATCACCTACATCATACACACTTACTACATTAGGATGCGTAAGTCCGGCTGCTGACTGGGCTTCTATGATAAACTTAGATACAAAATTCTTGTCATGGCTGAATTCCTCTTTCATGACCTTAATTGCAACATAGCGGTTGAGCTTATGGCACTTTGCCTTATATACATCTGACATTCCGCCCGTGCCTATCTGCTCTATTATCTCGTACCTGTCTGCAAGAAACATTCCTTTTCTTAACATAAACTCCTCCACGTTCTGTAAATATTACGATTATTCCCCGTATCAGTATTCGATAATTATAACTGACACATTATCACGTCCACCATTCTCATTAGCAAGCTCTACCAGCTTTGTTGCAGCTTCATTTATGTCTGCTGTTGTCTTAAGTATACGTTCAATAACATTATCCTCTACCATATTGGTGAGTCCGTCAGAACACATAAGAACACGATTGCCCGGCTTTATGTCTATCGGAAAAAAATCAGGAAGTACCGTTGTATCTCCGCCTATCGCCCTTGTTATCATATTCTTCTGCTCATGATATCTGGCTGCATTACGATCCAAAGCTCCCCGTGTAACCATCTCTTCGACCAGTGAATGATCTCTTGTCACCTGCTTAAGATCATCCCCAAGTATATAAAGTCTGCTGTCACCTACATTGGCAACATGCAGTATAGAATCTCTTATACATGATACAACAAGTGTTGTACCCATACCATTATAATCCTCAGACTCCTGTGCCTTAAGCAGAATATCCGTATTCACCTGCTGTATTGCAGAATTGAGAATACTTATAGGATCTTTTTCATCTGAATCTGACACTAATTTTACCATTGTCTCAACTGTATATCTTGATGCCATATCGCCGGCCTTATGGCCACCCATGCCATCTGCAAGGATAAACAGATTAGGCAGATTGCCAACCGGTTTTGTAGAGTAATAGACATAATCCTGATTCATTGATCTTGTCTTACCTACATCAGTCAGAGAGCATGCCCTCATGTTTTAACCTCCTAATGTAACAACTTATTTACGCATTATTTCATAATAGCACAACACAGTCTATTGTGCAACATTGTGCGCATTTTCATTATTCCCGTTCCATGCCGTCCGGTGCGTCCGTATGCGAAGCAGTGCTTTCCATATAGCTTCTGCGCAGCTGCCCGCACGCTCCGTCAATATCGCGCCCCATCTCTCTTCTGACAGTAGCATTGACTCCGCATTTTTCAAGTCTGCTTCTGAAGTGATTGACACCTGCCTGCGCTGTCTGTTTGTAATCTCTTTCCTTAATGGGATTAACAGGAATCAGGTTAACATGGCACTTAATTCCTTTTACAAGATGAACAAGCTGCATTGCACATTCATCTGTATCATTAACATCTTTTACAAGACTGTACTCAAATGTAATCCTGCGTCCGGTCTTCTCCACATAGTATCTGCAGGCTTTCATTATCTCGTCAATGGAATATTTGTTGGCCACAGGCATTATGGAACGTCTCAGTTCATCATTAGGTGAATGCAGTGATATTGCAAGTGTTATCTGTGGCTGCATATCCGCAAGTTCATATATCTTAGGTACGATTCCGCATGTAGATACCGTAAGGTTACGCGCGCTGATATTGAGCCCTTCTTCATTATTGAGAAGCTCAATAAAGCGGAGGAGATTGTCAAAATTGTCGAATGGTTCCCCGGAGCCCATAACAACGACATTATCGACACGTTCGCCGATGTCCTTCTGAATTCTGTATATCTGCTCGAGCATCTCTGAAGGAAGAAGTCCCCTGACAAGTCCGTCTATGGTTGACGCACAGAAGCGGCACCCCATTCTGCACCCGACCTGTGAAGATATGCAGACAGAATTGCCGTGATGGTATTTCATGAGGACACTCTCAATAAGATTGCCGTCAGAAAGTCTGAACAGATATTTTCTTGTGCCATCTATCTGTGATATCTGCACACGTACAGGTTCAAGCACCGTAAGAGTGTAATCAGCGGCAAGTTTCTGCCTCAATGCGGCAGGCACATTTGTCATCTCATCATATGATGCAACAAGTTTCTGATGCATCCACTGATATATCTGCTTTGCCCTGAACTTCTTATCACCAAGTGATACTATCAGTTCAGACACCTCGGAAAGTGTCATGGACTTTATATCATATTCTGTATTTTCCATTATTTATTCAACATCTTTCTTTTTTAATCTGGCTATAAAAAAGCCATCTGTATTATCGATTCCCGGAAGCAGCTGTACATAGCCTTTGGCAAGGCTGTCTTTTTGTAGCATAGGATAGTCTTTTTCAATACTGTCTGTCTCATATGGGTAGTTAGCAGTAAACCAGGCAACATTGTTCTCATTTTCAGCAGAATTAATTGTACATGTACTGTATATAAGGTATCCGCCCGGTCTTACATATTCTGAGCATACAGACAGAATTCTTCTTTGCAGTTCAACCAGCGCCTCTGTCTTTTCCGCAGATGCATTATATCTGATATCAGCTTTACGTCCAAGAATCCCCAGTCCTGAACATGGTACATCACATATAAGTATATCGGCTTTTCCTATGAGTGATTCATCCTTCACCGTCGCATCCCATACTTTTGCGGTTACATTATCCATGTGCAGTCTTTCAATATTATCACGTATCAGCCCGACCTTCGCTTCACTCACATCTCTTGCTTCTACAGTTACATCACTGCCCATTTGTGCAGCGTGCAGGCACTTGCCTCCGGGTGCCGCACATACGTCAACGATATAATCTCCCGGATTTGGATTAACGGCAAGTCCCGCAAGTATTGAACTTAAGTCCTGAACCTGAAAAAGACCTTCTTCAAATGAGGTAAGGTCTGCAAGATAATCATATCCACTTATTGCAAATGCATACGGAACACATGTATCTTCGACTGTTACGCCCTCATCTGTAAGCTTCTTTTTCAGCTCATCGGGAGTTATCAGTCCGGTATTGCATCTTATATACAACCTGTGTTCCTTTTCAAATCCTTTAAGAACATCTTCCGTACAACTGCCGCATTCGTTCATAAGAATACGCACGACATATTCAGGCATGGAATAACGTATCATACAATATCTGATAAAATCACTTTTATCAGGATACTGTATATTGTCAATATCTCTTGCAAGTGAGCGCAGTATTCCGTTGACAAATCCTGTCAGCGACGAAAATCCACGCTTTCTTGCAAGCTTTACTGCTTCGTTACATACAGCCGATACAGGAACACTGTCCATATACTTAAGCTGATATGCAGACATTCTCATAATATTACGGATGACCGGCTTCATCTTCTTAGTCCTGACAGATGACACATGGTCTATAAGCCAGTCTTCCTCTATACTTCGTTCAATCGTTCCCTCTGCCAGCCTTGATATAAATGCTCTCTGTGACTTAGGCAGATACTGGAACTTGCTTAACGCCTGTCCGGTAATCAGATTACTGTGTCCGGGATTCTTATCATTCTCGAGCAGTATGTCAAGCACTACCGCCCGCAGATTAACATTGTCCATAGTATTATTATTCATTAGCGGTCATCACTCCTGCGTCCGAAAAGCATAATAAGTCTGAGCAGCTGAAGAACTGCAGTAAGGGCCGAAGCTACATATGTCATGGCTGCTGCGGAAAGAACCTTCTTTGCCCCTGCCGTCTCATCAGGATAAAGCATTCCTGAGTCAGACAATATGGTAAGTGCCCTTCCCGATGCATTGAACTCAACAGGCAGTGTAATAAGTTCAAAAAGAACTGCCAGTGAGAACATTATAATACCAACATCAATCAGTGTCGGACTCATTCCAAAGAACAGACCTGCCGCAATAAATATCCACGAAAGACTTGAAGCTATATTAACAACCGGTGCTATTGTATTACGTATAAGAAGCGGTGCATATCCGACATCATGCTGTATCGCATGTCCGCATTCATGAGCTGCGACTCCGATTGCCGCTATTGATGTTGAATTATATACAGCATCCGAGAGACTGAGTACCTTATTGCGCGGATTATAATTATCCGTAAGGTCTCCGGCAATATGCTGTATCGACACGTCATAGATCCCATTCATATTGAGAATCTTCTGTGCTGCCTGTGCGCCCGTAAGCCCCAGGTCTGATCTTACCCTTGAATACTTTGAGTATGTTGATTTAACTTTGTACTGTGCCACCATTGCAATAACGACTGATATAAGAATCAGAAAATACAATGGATCAAAGCCATAGTAATAATAGTAACCCATAACAGATACCTCCTTTTATGTTCTCAAGCCGGACAGTCTTCAAAGAATCAGCCAAGCACTGTGCCGCTCTCAAGCTTAAATCCTCTTAAGAAAGCATCACTTGCCATCCTTTTCTTGCCCTCAAGCTGGACTTCGCCTATGCTGAGCGCATCTTTGCCGCATTTTACGCAGAATCCGTCCTTTGTTACGTTGAATACCGTGCCGGGCTTCATGTTGTCATCATTGCACTCACACACATCCGCTTCCCAGATTTTAAGAGTTTTGCCATTAAGATGTGTATATGCACTCGGCCACGGATTAAGACCTCTTATAAGCCTTTCAATATTGACAGCTCCTTCATTAAAGTCAATGTTGCCGAGTGACTTTGTAAGCATCTTAGCATAATTGGAAAGACTGTCATCCTGCTTTGTTCTTGTAGCGGTTCCATTCTCAACAGCCTCCAGTGTCTTAACAAGAAGCCTGCCGCCTTCGCTGCTTAATCTGTCGAACAGGCTGCCACCTGTCTCCTTTGCGTCAAGTCTGATTCTGCTCTGCATTATTATGTCACCGGTATCAAGCCCGTGATCCATCTGCATTGTTGTAACGCCTGTCTCTTCAAGCCCGTCAATAACAGCCCACTGTATAGGTGCGGCTCCTCTGTATGCCGGAAGCAGTGAGGCATGTACATTAATGCATCCATACTTAGGAAGTTCAAGAATCGAATCTGGAAGAATCTGCCCGAATGCAACAACAACAATCACATCAGGATCTATCTGTTTCATTCTCTCATAAAACTCATTATCATTCTTAACTTTAACCGGCTGCAGCACTTCTATTCCATGCTTCAGTGCCGTCTCCTTTACAGGTGACATTGCGACAGTTCCGCCTCTTCCCTTAGGCTTATCAGGCTGTGTAACAACAGCTTCTACAATATGTCCCGCCTTTATTATATCTTCAAGTGTTGCAACGGCAAAATCAGGCGTTCCCATAAATACAACTCTCATGCTAATCTCCATTCCGCAGGCACAAAGTGCCGGAGGAACCGCGAGCCAAATATCAGA
>CAMBEF010000105.1 GCA_945865495.1 uncultured Bacteroides sp.
TCAGCAGCATGTGAAGCGCCATGCTCATGTGATGTAAGGATATGTGTTATCTCATCAGAATGCTTATAAAGGGCATCGTACACATTAAGAATAGCTCCTCCCGGATAACCGAATACAGTATCTACGCCCTGCTCTTTAAGACACTCTATTATAATCTCTGAACCATTTAACTTCATTATCTTGCCTCCTTTGGAACCTCAAGGATTGCTCCTCTGTTACCTGATGTAACCATAGATGCATAACGTGCAAGGTATCCTGTTGTAACCTTTGGCTGTCTTGGCTGCCACTTAGCACGGCGTGCTGCCATCTCCTCATCTGAAACCTTTATATCAAGCTTCATCTCAGGAATATTAATTGAGATGATATCGCCTTCCTCTACAAGTGCAATAGGACCGCCAACAGCAGCTTCAGGTGAAACATGACCTATTGAAGCTCCTCTTGAAGCACCGCTGAATCGTCCGTCAGTAATAAGTGCAACTGTTGAACCGAGACCCATTCCCGCAATTGCTGATGTTGGATTAAGCATCTCTCTCATACCCGGGCCGCCCTTAGGGCCTTCATATCTGATTACCACAACATCACCGTCTACAATCTTGCCACCCTTAATAGCAGCAATTGCATCTTCTTCACAGTCAAATACTCTTGCAGGACCCTCATGAACCATCATCTCTTCTGCAACGGCTGAACGCTTTACAACACCACCGTCCGGTGCGAGATTACCCTTAAGAACTGCAAGTCCGCCCGTCTTGCTGTACGGATTGTCAATCGGTCTGATAACTTCAGGATTCTTATTGATACAACCCTTTACATTCTCACCAATCGTCTTACCTGTAACAGTCATGCAGTCAGGATTAAGAAGTCCTGCTTCAAGAAGCTCGTTCATAACCGCATACACACCACCTGCCTCATTAAGGTCTTCCATATATGTATGGCCTGCAGGTGCAAGATGGCACAGGTTAGGTGTCTTCTCGCTTATAGGGTTAGCAAATGATATATCAAAGTCAAATCCAACTTCATGAGCAATCGCAGGGAGGTGAAGCATACTGTTTGTAGAACATCCAAGTGCCATATCAACAGTAAGTGCGTTAAGGACTGCTTCCTTAGTCATGATATCTCTTGGTCTTATATTCTTGCGGTAAAGCTCCATTACCTGCATACCTGCATGCTTGGCGAGCTTAATTCTCTCAGAATATACGGCAGGAATTGTACCATTACCCTTAAGTCCCATTCCGAGAGCCTCTGTAAGGCAGTTCATACTGTTAGCAGTATACATACCTGAACATGAACCACATGTAGGACATGTCTTTTCCTCATATTCCTTAAGATCATCTTCATTAATCTTACCGGCAGTATATGCACCTACCGCCTCAAACATGCTTGAAAGGCTGGTCTTACATCCCTTAACATGGCCTGCAAGCATCGGTCCTCCGCTTACAAATACAGTAGGGACATTAACTCTTGCAGCCGCCATAAGCAGGCCAGGCACATTCTTATCACAGTTAGGAACCATTACAAGAGCATCAAACTGATGTGCTGTTGCCATACATTCTGTTGAATCTGCAATCAGATCTCTTGTAACAAGTGAATACTTCATTCCTACATGTCCCATTGCAATACCGTCACACACTGCGATTGCAGGGAATACTACAGGAGTACCTCCTGCCATTGCAACACCAAGCTTAACAGCTTCAACAATCTTATCAATGTTCATATGTCCCGGTACTATCTCATTATATGAACTTACAATTCCGACAAGTGGCTTCTTCATCTCTTCTTCTGTCATGCCAAGTGCATTGAACAGTGAACGGTGTGGAGCCTGCTGAGTTCCTACTCTTACTGAATCACTTTTCATTATTATCATTCCTCCATCTAAACTGATTATTATAACTGACTATTATATATGCTATCAGATGTTGTCCGCAATCAGGTCTCCCATCTGTGAAGTAGACACCTGTATCATTCCTTCGTCCATAATATCTATTGTGCGGTATCCGTCCTTAAGTACCTTCTTAACTGCTGCCTCGACTGCATCAGCTTCCTTATCAAGGTCAAATGAATATCTGAGCATCATTGCTGCTGAAAGGATTGTTGCAATAGGGTTAGCTATATTCTTACCTGCAATATCGGGAGCCGATCCATGGCTAGGCTCATACAGGCCGAGCTTGCTGCTTCCGAGGCTTGCTGATGAAAGCATTCCGATTGAACCTGTTATCATACTTGCTTCATCAGAAAGGATATCACCAAACATATTCTCTGTAAGAATCACATCAAACTGTCCCGGATTCATGACAAGCTGCATTGCGCAGTTATCAACAAGCATATTAGATACCTCAACCTCCGGATAATCCTTTGCAACCTCTGCCACTACCTTGCGCCACAATCTTGATGAATCGAGGACATTGGCCTTATCAACACTGATTACCTTCTTATTCCTCTTAATTGCTATATCGAATGCCTTAACCGCAATTCTTCTGATCTCTTCCTCGTTATATGTAAGGGTATCTGTAGCAGTCATTACACCATCGACTTCCTCGGTATGTCTCTCTCCGAAGTAAAGACCGCCTGTGAGTTCTCTCATAATGACCATATCAAATCCGTCACCGATTATATCTTCCTTAAGAGGGCATGCTCCCTTAAGCTCATTGAACAGATATGCCGGACGTATATTGGCAAAAAGTCCGAGTTCCTTACGAATCTTAAGGAGTCCCGCCTCAGGTCTGAGATTAGGTGCCACATCATACCATCTGGAATTGCCTACATTACCGCCAACAGCTCCAAGAAGGACTGAATCACTTGACTTGGCAACGGCAAGAGCCTCATCTGAAAGTGGCACGCCGTATGCATCAATGGAACATCCTCCCATTAATATCTCTGTATAATTAAATTCATGTCCGTATCTGCTTCCCACACGATCAAGAACCTTTCTTGCCTCAGCAACTATCTCAGGTCCGATTCCGTCTCCGGGAATCACTGCAATGTTAAATCCCATAGTGCATACTCTCCTTTGGTTTTATTTATAACTAAAATATGACAAAATTATGCCTATTATTAAATAATATCGCATAGGAGCTTCATTTTCAATATATTTTTTCATTGTAATGGCTTAATTATGGAGTTAAAATAGAAAAAAATAAAGTATTTATATTACAGACCCTTGGCAGAATGGAGAATGTTATGGAAAAAAGACTTAAAGATTACACGGCATATCTCGAAGCACTGATTGCTTCTAATGATACCTCCGTAATGAGCAGTATTTACAGTGACATCACTGTACAGATAGGCTTCTTTCAGCATGAACGCTTAGTCCACCTGATAGTAACTGTTACATTTGCGATACTTGCACTTATGTCTCTGTGGTTTTTCACTATGACACAGATGACTGCCGTGCTGATTCTGTTTGTATTATTCATGGTGCTTCTTGTTCCGTACATAAGACATTATTACATACTTGAGAATGGCACACAGCACCTGTATACGCTATATGACAGCATAACACAAAAGCTTCACAGTTAATATAAGAGGCACTTATACCGATGTCTGCGGTCGACCAGACCGGCTAAGCATCAGTATCGGAAGTGCCTCTTTTATTTATTATCTTTTATTTATGTTACTACATTGCAATAATCAATTGCACACGAATTGAATTATACGTTAATTGTTGCAGTCATACCAAGTGCATCAGCGTTGGCATCAAGCACAGGCTGTACTACCTCAGCAAGATACTCATCAACCTGCTCCTTGGCACGGCCTGTATACTTTGAAGGATCAAGCTTTGCCTGAAGTTCTTCAAGTGTAACACCGAACATCGGATCCGCTGCAATAAGTTCAATAAGGTTATTATCAAGCCCCTCCTGCTTAACTCTTGCTCCGGCCTTCATTGAAAGCTCTCTGATTCTCTCATGGAGTTCCTGACGATCTCCGCCAGCCTTAACGGCATCCATCATGATATTCTCGGTAGCCATGAATGGAAGCTCTGCCATAAGGTGCTTAGTAATTACCTTGTCATATACAACAAGTCCGTCTACTACATTCATATAAAGGTCAAGGATTCCGTCCACAGCAAGGAATGCTTCCGGAACTGAGATTCTCTTATTAGCCGAATCATCGAGTGTTCTCTCAAACCACTGTGTTGCTGACGTGATTGCAGGATTCATTACATCTGCCATTACATAATTGGCAAGTGATGCGATTCTCTCACTTCTCATTGGATTTCTCTTATATGCCATTGCAGATGAACCAATCTGTGACTTTTCAAACGGCTCCTCAATCTCCTTCAGATGCTGAAGAAGTCTGATGTCATTAGAGAACTTATGCGCACTTGCAGCAACGCCTGCGAGAACATTCAGCACTCTTGTATCTACTTTTCTGGAATATGTCTGACCAGATACAGGGAAACACTCCTTGAATCCCATCTTCTCAGCTATAAGGCTGTCCAGCTTGCGGATCTTGGCATGATCACCATCAAACAGTTCAAGGAAACTTGCCTGTGTACCGGTTGTACCCTTTGAACCGAGAAGCTTCATTGTTGAGATAACATGATCCAGATCTTCAAGGTCAAGCATAAGCTCATTAATCCAGAGTGTTGCTCTCTTACCTACTGTTGTAGGCTGCGCCGGCTGGAAATGTGTAAATGCAAGTGTAGGCAGTGCTCTGTACTTTCCCGCAAACTTTGAAAGCTCTGCAATTACATTGATAAGCTTCTTCCTTACAAGCTGAAGTCCCTCAGTCATAATGATTATGTCTGTGTTATCACCAACATAGCATGAAGTTGCACCAAGGTGGATGATTCCCTTAGCCTTAGGACACTGGAGTCCGTAAGCATATACATGTGACATAACGTCATGACGTACTTCTGCCTCACGCTTCTTAGCGTCCTCATAGTTGATATCATCCTGATGAGCCTTAAGTTCAGCTATCTGCTCGTCTGTTATGTTAAGTCCGAGCTCCTTCTCTGATTCAGCAAGTGCTATCCAGAGTCTTCTCCATGTTCTGAACTTCTTATCAGGTGAGAAAATGTACTGCATTTCTTTGCTTGCATAACGCTCAGCAAGCGGTGTCTGGTATCTGTCGTTCATATTACGATTAATCCTTTCTTAATGCATTTGTCAAACAGAAAAATTATAAAACATTTGCATCACAAAATCAATATGCTATTATATTCTTATAGCTTACATTACTTAGACATTTGAGAGGAACATAACATGACATCTTCACATAATCCTTCATTCAACGCTTCATACAAGCATCCACACTCCCCCGCACAAAAAAGAGTCCGAAAGCATGCAAAGCCTTCTGATACATGTCCACATGCGTCACGCTGCGGAGGATGCGCCTATCAGGGGATTTCATATAAAGAACAGCTTGATAAAAAGCAGGAATACGAACAGAAGCTTCTCTCCTCATACGGCAGTGTCTCACGCATAATCGGCATGGACACACCTTATCATTACCGCAACAAGGTTCACGCTGCATTCGGCCGTGACAGGCACAACAATATAATTTGCGGCAGTTACGAGGAATCAAGCCACAGAATCGTGGACAACACTGACTGTCTTATCGAAGATACCCGCGCCAAAGCTATAATAGAGGTAATACGCCGGCTAGCAGGCGATTTTGGTCTGAAGATATACGATGAACGTAACGGTACAGGGCTTCTGCGTCATGTTCTTATAAGGACAGGTCACAAAAGCGGTCAGATTCTTGTAATTCTTGTAATGGGATCTACATTCTTTCCGTCCAAGAAGAATTTTATACGGGAGCTTGTGAAGGAATGTCCTGAGATAACATCTGTTGTCATCAATATCAACAACCGCCGTACAAGCATGATTCTCGGAGACAGACAGTATACGGAATACGGAAGCGGATATATAGAAGATACACTCTGCAAAATAACCTACCGCATATCGCCTAAGTCATTTTATCAGGTAAATGCCGTACAGACAGAGATTCTCTACACTAAAGCCATTGAGCTTGCGCATCTTACAGGCGGTGAAACTGTCATTGATGCCTACAGCGGAATAGGAACAATAGGAATGACTGTTGCCGGACATGTCAGGAAGGTTATCAGCGTTGAGACCAACAGTGACGCAGTAAAAGACGCACGACGTAATGCGAAAGCCAACAATATAAGTAATATCGATATATACGCAGATGATGCCGGACGTTTTATGCGCCGTATGGCTGATAATAACGAAGCCTGCGATGTTGTATTCATGGATCCGCCACGCGCCGGAAGCGACAGGGTATTTCTTAACTCCGTGCTTAAGCTTATGCCATCAAAGGTCATATACATCTCATGCTGTCCCGAAACACTTGCACGCGACCTTGCAGTACTCGCACGCCGTGCATACCGTGTAACTGCTATACAGCCTGTTGATATGTTCCCATGGACATCGGGAATTGAGACCATTGTATGCCTTGAGCGCCGTTAATATCTAAGTTAATATCTAATATGCCAATCATCAGCGGATACGCCAATAAAAATGTCACACACACAATGAAGCTTTACTCAGTCATTGTATGTGTGACATTCTGTTATACACGTCCGGCTGCTGCGTCCGGCCGTCAGATCTCATCAAATATGTAATTAAGTACGGGTGCCATTCCAACGAACTCCGCACCATATGAATAGCTGCCATTCTCCTTACGGATGCTTCTTATAATCTTGATGACACAGTATAACGTATCATCCTTATCGCCAAGCTGCAATGCCGCATTAAAATAATATCCCACAGGAAGTATGCTTTCTGACACAAAACCAATTCCACCCTTAGATACATTATTCACGGAAATAGGTGAATTCATATCAGAAATTCTGACATTATCCTGCTTAAACAATGTAGATACTTTAAGACTGAGACTCACCGGAACCCTCTTAGTCTTTCTCTTCTCTGTCATTCAACAGCCCCCTTAAATAATTTTCAGATATATGATACTCTCTTTTATTTTTTTAATCAATGAGTACTTTTACCTATATATAACTACCGTATCATTCTCATGAATAACTGTATGCCCACTCGGTATTATACTCTGATCCTGTCTCTTTATCATTGCAATAAGCACATTCTCCGGCAAATTAAGTTCGCTTATGCTCTTATTGTTCCATTCATGTCTGCGGTCGATATGTATCTCTTCAAGCTGTATGTCATTGCCCCCATGATATGCCGGAACGCTCAGTATCACACTGTCATCAGCTAATATTCTGGTACTTCCTTTGGGAATAACCGTATCTGTTCCCCGCTTAATCATAAGTGCAAGTGACCCTGTTGGCATTGTTACATCACTTATAAGCCTGTTCTCCCAGTTATGACCCTTTGGAATATACATTCTCATCAGAGTCATAGCTTCCTCTTCCTGATAATCATTGAATGTCTTGAGGACATCAGCATCCTCATCAATCATATTAAGCTTCTTAGATACAAACGGAAGCAGTGTCCCCTGTATCGCAACTGACAGAAGTGCTACCATAAACACTATATGAAATATATCATGTCCAAGAAGCATACCTGATGACATAACATCTATTGCAAACACTATTGACGAAGCTCCTCGCAGTCCTGCCCATGACACCAGCCCAATCTGCCCAAACGATGCTCCAAACGGAGCCAGCAGAGCCGTAATAGTCACAGGCCGCGCCACAAATGTAAGGAACAATGCTATGAATACAGATGTAAGAATTATCTCCGGCATCATGTGCGGCGTTGCAAGCAGTCCAAGGAGAAAGAATATTGTAATCTGTGCAAGATTTGTAAGTCCGTCAAAAAAATGAACCAGATTATTCTTGTTGTCGATTCTTGAATTGCCGAGTATTATACCCGTAAGGTACACACTAAGATACCCATTGCCATTGAACATACTTGGCAGTGCATATGACACAAGCACAACCGCAATAACGAATATCGTATCCATCCCCTCCGTAAGGATGTCTGTCTTACGCATTATAAACTGCGCCACAAGAGCAACGATAACACCCACCG
>CAMBEF010000106.1 GCA_945865495.1 uncultured Bacteroides sp.
TGATATCCACCCGGGAATGAAAGTTGTGCTGAAGCCTAATCTTGTCATGGCAAAGAGCCCACAGTTTCCCGTAACTACACATCCGGCAGTAATTAATGCAGCCGCACGGTATTTCCACGATAACGGAATAACAGACATAACACTTGCCGAAAGCTCAGGCGGACTGTATAACGCGGAATATATCAAAAATATATACCGTGTATGCGGTCTTAAGAGCCTTCACCCGTATATAAAGCTTAATATGGATTTTACATCTAAGGTTGTTACATGCCGCGAAGGTTTTGCGAACCATACCTTCAACCTTATAACTCCAATCGTCGAAGCTGATTATGTTGTTAATATATGTAAGCTTAAGACACATTCCATGACCGGCTATTCCGGCGGAATAAAGAACCTTTTTGGAACAATCCCCGGTCTTGAGAAGCCTCAGATGCACTATCGCTGGCCTAAGATTGAAGATTTTTCCAATATGCTGTTGGAGCTTGCACAGACAGTTAATCCGGCTGTTACTATAATTGATGCCATAGATGCCATGGAGGGTAACGGTCCTACAGGAGGCACGTCACATCCTCTTAACCTCATTATGGCTGCAAGAGATTTTTACACACAGGATTACTTTGCAGCACAGCTTATGAAGCTTAATCCTATGGATGTTGTTATGATACGTCAGGCCGTAGAACGCGGGCTTGCCCTGCCTGATGAGATTGAACTTGCCGGTGAGCAGATTCCTGAAGGACTTACGCCGTTTGAGAAACCGGATACGCATAAGCTTGATTTTTCTACAAGTGTGCCTCCGTTTCTTGCACGTCCGGCCACCATGCTAATGAAACATTTTCTTAAGTCTTACCCTAAGGTTAATCCGGATATATGCGTCGGATGCGGCAGATGCGCCGAGAGCTGCCCTGCCCATATAATAAAGATAAAAGATAAAAAAGCACATTTTACAAAGAAAGGCTGTATCTCATGCTTCTGTTGCCAGGAGATGTGTCCTGCCAAAGCCATCTCTGTAAAACGTGCATTATAAATGCATATCCGGTTGCTTATTCAATCCAAATCACATTGCCCCATAATTATTCCGGCAATATGTTCATAGTCATTAATAAAGTCTGCGCGATGATAATCCATCGCGCTTATTTTATTCATAACCTTACTCATGTCATCAAGTTCCGTTATATCTATACTCACAGCCGCACCCAGATTGCACATCATTGCAATGTTCATTCTGTCCTCTGCGATATCAGGCCGTCCAATCAGTGCAGCCGGTGTTCCGGCAAGCAGCACTTCAGCTATCGTAGACCAGCCAGGCTTTGTTATACAGTAATCACATGCCGCAATATAATTATTCGTATCCGGCACTCCTTCCGGTAATTCATATACGTTATCACTGCCTTCAGCAAAATGTATTCCACCCGTAGCGACAAATCTGTACTGAAGACCGTTCACATCTATCTTTGTGTCAATTCCCGAATTACTTCCGCCAACCGACATGAATACAAGCTTTTGTCCACCGCATGACAGCTTTCTGCGTATGTTATCCACACGTTTACAGTCAAATGGCCTTGCCGCAAGTCCTACCTGTATTCCATCCGGAAAACGTTTCCTTGTCGGTTCATTAGCCATGGCATACAAAAGTACCCTGTCTGCATCCTCAAAGCACTTCCTGTATGGTGCA
Organism: uncultured Bacteroides sp.; assembly: GCA_945865495.1. Taxonomy (GTDB): domain Bacteria; phylum Bacillota; class Clostridia; order Lachnospirales; family Lachnospiraceae; genus Bacteroides_F. The sequence continues at coordinate 1,673 of CAMBEF010000106.1, forward strand.
AGCAGCTTTTCATCAAGATATTCTTCAAAGACTTCTATCCACGTAAAGCTTGCCATAAAAAATGACGGCACTCCGGCTCTCTTCGCCGCCGTAAGAGCCCATGGAACAATATCACATATGACAGCTGCCGCGTCATATCTTTTGATGAGTCCAACTGCCTCTTCTATCCTTGATTCAAATGTTTCCACATATGCTCTGACTCCGCGTTCAAGTGCCCTGGCATCAATCTTAAGTGTTCCCGGAATTACAGGTGTCCCATAATCAGTATCCCCCTCAATGCAGACAAATCTCCCTTTACCACTGCCGCCGCATTCTTCGTTGTCATCAATTATGTGTCTGTCCGCCATATAGCTTCTGGCAGCATTAAGCTGTTTTGCCCCACAAATGCAGATAACCTGCATGCCGCACTCTAAAAGCCGCGCCATAACAGGTATCTCACGCATTATATGTCCAAAACCATGATTGGAAATATAGAATATATATGTCATTAATCTGCTCTCTTTATACTTCTGTGAATCTGTCAGCCTCTGACTTAAGTGCAGCAGCTATCTGCTTATTCTCCTGCATTACATCAGATACCTTAGACATGTCCTCAACAAGATCATTAGTGTTCATTGCAGCTGTCGTTACTGCACTTGCACTCTCACCTATAGCTGTTGCAATTCCGTCAATAGCCTCTGATATACTGTTCACAAGCTTCTTCTGCTCAGCTGTAAGCTCATGGAAATGTGTGACAACTCCGTTAATGTGAGCCGCATCATCATCATACTGTCTTCCTGACGCAACAAAGCTGTCATAATCAGGAAGTATCGTCTCGTTAATATATGCAACAAGCTCATTAGAACTGTCAACAAGTGCCTTTACCGCTGCAACAACCATTGTATTAATATTCTGGATATTATTAGCCGTATCCCTGCTTGAATCAGCCAGCTGCCTTATCTCATCCGCAACAACAGCAAATCCGCGTCCTGCTTCACCCGCTCTTGCAGCTTCAATCGATGCATTCAGGGCAAGCAGGTTAGTCTGTCCTGATATGCTAAGTATCTCATCAGTAAGTTCATTGACACGCTGTACACTCTTACTGTCATCAATTGCCTTATTAAGTGCAACAAGAATTCCTTCCATTACCGAATTGGTGTTATCCTTGTTATTCTGTGCCATCGTGCTGAGCTCCTCAGCCCTCTTCTTCATATCCTCAGTATACTTAAGAAGATTGTCAGATGCATCAGCGATATCCTTTGTATTATTGTCAACAGTACCCGTATTGTCATCCACTGTAGTCACAGTTGCAGATATCTCCTGCATTGTAGCCGAAAGCTCTTCCATTACAGATGATACATCACATGAATTCTCGTTGGCTTTCTTAACGCTTTCGAGGACGTTACCGACAATATCCTCAAGCTTGTCAGAATCACTGGTAATCTCCTGCATTATATTCTGCAGTGTTCCTATGAATGTATTGATTCCGTTACCAAGCTGCGCAATCTCGTCCTTTCCGTCGACTGCTATGCGTTCTGTAAGATTACCCTGCCCTTTATCAATGCTGCTTACTATCTCACCAAGCTTCTTATTAGTAGCCGTCATAGGCTTTGTAACCTCAAAACGGATAATAATAATTGTAACTGCAGCTACCGCCATCGCAATAAAAAGGAATACCGCCGATGTAATTATAGCCGAATTATAAGCCTCTGTCTGCTGCTGTATTGCCGTATCCATGCCATCATGATTGGCATCAATAAGCTGTTCCATAAGCTTGCTGATCTGGTTGCCCAGATTAGTAAGAGATGAATTGGCAATACTTACAGCCTGCTGTGACTGACCGTCATTGCTGTACTTTATCGCCTGCTCAAAGCTCTTTACGTAGTTAGCATAAGCCTCTTTGAACTTCTGATATTCCTGTCTTGACTCATCATCAGCAAGTCTGCCCTCAAGCTGCGCGCACTGATCATCTATCTCCGACTTAAGTTCTTCCGATTCAGTAGTAAGATTACGCTTTGTTGAGCCGTCAGTTGCAATACAGTGTGCAAATATTACTCTCTGCAACGATTCAAAATTAGCTGACATATCACCTAATATTGATATGCTCTGTGCGTATTCCGATGATATCTTCCTGCTTGCATCCATTACCGAATTAAAGCTGAAATAATTCGTTACTGCCATAACAATCATACATAATACCATAAGCAGTGTAGGTACAAGCAGCTTTATCTTAATGCTTACGTTTTTAAAAATATGCATATATACCTCCATTTCTGTGTTCCTTTCTTCACGCAGTCAATACATATATGATAAAGGTACCACATCCATAGTAATTATTATATGGATTATATTATTTTAATCGAGATTTTTCAACATATTTTGAGTTCATTTATATTATATTACTGAAATTTTGCCATTAAAGATGTACCAATTGCTCCTTCCGGCATTGCGATGCCATAATTATCCGCTATTGTAGCACCTATAACACCGAACGTGTCCTGCTCATCGAGCTGTCCGTAACCGCTTATCAAAGGTGAATATACAAGAAGAGGAACTTTCTCTCTTGTATGGTCCGTACCCTTATACGTCGGATCATTGCCATGGTCAGCCGTAATCATAAGCAGGTCATTCTTCCTCAGATGACACAGAAGTTCTCCAAGCTTCACATCAAAGCGCTCCAGCTCATCACCATATCCCTGAGGATTTCTTCTGTGTCCCCACAGCGCATCAAAATCAACAAGATTCACGTAACACAGTCCGTCAAAATCCCTGTCTGCTATTGCAATTGTCTGCTCCATTCCATGAACCGAACTCTTAGACCTGTTCACCTCTGTTATTCCCTGCATGTTGAATATATCACTTATCTTGCCGACTGATATTACGTCTCTCCCCGACTCTTTAAGTGCATCAAGAACAGTCTTACCTGTAGGGCTCAGTGCATAGTCGTGTCTGTTGGATGTCCTTACAAATTCTCCGCGCTTCATTCCCGTATACGGCCTTGCTATTACTCTTCCGACACGCCATTCTTCACGCATCGTCAGTTCTCTTGCTATCCCGCAGTAATGATACAGTGTATCAAGTCCCATTGTCTCTTCATTGCCGCATATCTGAAGCACCGAATCCGCTGATGTATACACAATAAGTTCACCATTATTAATCTCACGCTCGCCAAGTTCATCAAGAATCTGCGTTCCACTCGCACTCTTATTGCCTATTATCTTCCGTCCTGTTCTCTTCTCAAGCTCATCAATAAGTTCCTTTGGAAATCCGTGCTCACTGAATGTCTTAAACGGTTTCTGTGTATATATCCCCATCATCTCCCAGTGGCCGGTCATTGTATCTTTGCCGTTGCTTCTCTCATTAAGCTTAAGATAATATCCCTTAGGCCTGTCACATGGTGCAACCTGCTTCAGATTCACAAGATCAGCCATTCCAAGCTCTGCAAGATTAGGTATTACAAACGTATCCCTGCTCTGTGATATATGTCCGAGCGTATTGACTCCTATATCCCCAAAGCTTGCCGAATCAGCCATCTCTCCGATTCCAAGCGAATCAATTACTATAACAAATATCCTTTTAAAACGTGCCATAAACAAAGTACCTCCATGACTTATATTATAACACAGATTGGAATTTTATACGATCAATTCACTCATAAGCTCATCAACTGTTGTTATGTGGTCTATCCGTGAAACATTGCTTCCACAGAATATAAGACCGTTTTCAATATCGCCCCTGACTGCATTTATAAGTGCCTTTGTTATACAGTACGGAACCTGTGAAGGATTGCAGTGTGCAAGGCATCCAAAGCATTCCGTTATGTGTTCGGGATTATTCTTTATGCGGCGTATGAAGCTGTTATTAAGCGCACGTCCCGGCATACCTACAGGGCTTTTTATGATTGTTATGTCCTCAGCCGATGCATCTATATACGCCTGCTTATACGCATCATCCGCATCACATTCCTTCGTTGCCACAAACCGTGTGGCTGCCTGCACTCCGTCTGCGCCAATCAACAGCGCATGCCTTACATCATCACCATTGAATATTCCGCCGGCAACAATTACAGGTATATGTACGCCAAAGCGTTCGCCATACCCATTAACACACTCTGCTATCCCCTTTATAACATCATCAAATCTCTCTCCAATGCCTGATTCTATATCTTCCCTGCTAAATCCAAGATGGCCGCCTGCTTCCGGTCCTTCTATAACAACCATGTCTGCCGTTCTTTTATATTTTCGCTCCCACATTGACAATATCACCTTCGCTGCCTTGACCGATGATACAATCGGTGCAATCTTTGTTCCGGTTCCCGCAACAAGCTCCGGAAGATCTACCGGGAGTCCGGCTCCGCTTATTATTATATCCGCACCGGCCTGTACTGCCGTCCTTACATGCTCTCTGTAATCCCTAAGTGCCGTCATTACATTGACACCTACAAGTCCCTCCCGCTTCATTGCAAGCGCCTCTTTTACATGCCTTGTAAGTGCTCTTTTATTGGCTTCCTTTGTATTATTCTTAAAATCAGGCTCATCAAAGCCAATCTGCGCTGACGAAATAACCCCCACTCCTCCTGCGTGTGCCACTGCACCCGCAAGTCGCGAAAGACTTACTCCCACTCCCATTCCGCCTTGAATTACGGGGTATTTTGCACATTTATCACCAAGTTCCAGACATTTCATTAACATATACTGCTCCTTTAAATATTTTGATTATCAAACTATTTTAGTATAAAATAAGACAATGCCTATGTCAAGCATTGCCTATCTTCCCTATCTTATCAAGCGCATCCTCTATTATAGCGTTAATTGACTGGTCTGTTATGCCTGCCACAAGATTATCGCATCTGTTGACAGGCAGAAGAATCTTCACAGCCGCACTCTGTCCAACCGCCACAGCCATCTTTGGTGATATCTCACCAAGCAGTGCATCAGCAATGACAATTCCGACAGGACCTATAATCACGTCTGCCTTTCTTGCACCGACAATAACCGCATTCTCACCTGTTGCCCCGCGAAGCTGTGTACCTTTGAGCATAGATGACGTTGCAACGGCATTAGTTCCCGCAACGGTCACGTTATGTTCGGGATATCTCTTTAAAATTGAATTAACAAGCTGTTTTCCAAGCTTGCCGCCCTGACCGTCTATAATAAGTATATTCATATACTGCTCCTTTCATGTGGACATCATCTGGATATTATCCGGATATTTTATCTGAATAAATTTCTCAATCATGTGACAGACTATAATGAAGTTTAATATTAAATATTGGAACGCCAGCGTTCCCGGAAAGGTGGTCACAATGGGAAACAGCACACTAAACTGCATTGCACATACACTTATAATCATAGGTGCAATCAACTGGGGGCTTATCGGATTCTTCGGATTTGACCTTGTCGCATTCCTCTTTGGCAATATGTCATGGATCTCAAGAATCATATATGCCATAGTCGGTCTGTGTGGATTGTATGCACTGTCATTCTACTCAATCCTCGCTCATCAGGAATCCTAACTCAGACATATTATCACATATGTCAGCAGAGCCGCTGCATCATACAGCGGCTCTTATATCTATCTGAAGCGTTCCTTAAGTTCCTTAAGTGCTGCACCAAATCTGTCAGATGCCGCAGTAGGGTTGCCGCGAAGCAGACCCCTGTGGAATATTGACATTCCTTTTGTAATACTTTCTCTGTTAAGATTAAGTTCCTCAAGCTTTGCAGCAAGTGCAGCCATCTTCTGCGCCGCCTCTTCCTTTGCATCCTGTGCCGTAATCTTTGCATTGTTCTTAGCTGCATATACTTTATCAATTGCAGCTTCCTTTTTCTCAGATGCTATTCTTGCAGCCTGCGATTTCAGGAGGCTTAACTGTACCTGTATGTCATCAATCTGTGCGCGTATATCTGTCATCTTCTCAAGTGCCTTACCGACATCTACAGCCACCTTAGCAGATTCGATAGTATCAAGTACAAATAACACTCCGACAACAGCTATGACAACATAATCAACAACCGGCGGTATCTTATTAAGGACAAAATGCTCAATCGGCGGATGAAGCACATATGTCATCAGCAGTGTAAAGAAGCCCCATGCTATACTTGATGTAAGGCATATATAGCCCTTGATATTGAACCTCTGGTTACTGTAATCCCAGTAACGCATTTTGAAAAGCTTTTCCATCGCCCATCCGGTAAAGTATTCAAGTATTGTCGGTCCGATAACACCAAGACAGTACTGAAGCACATAATTACCCGGAAAAGGCAGTGTAAGAAGCAACATAATCGTT
>CAMBEF010000107.1 GCA_945865495.1 uncultured Bacteroides sp.
TATATCTCTCTTCCGCTTATCTGAAGCGTTCTTGCATCGCAATCAAGCTTAAGGCTTCCGGAATTGATTACCTTGCGTGCAGCTTCGTTTTGTCTGCCCTCGCTCTCACTTCCACCGCTTCTTCTGAATATTGCCTTCATTCTTGCTTTAACTTCGAGAATGTTAAACGGCTTCGTTATATAATCATCGGCACCATATTCCAATCCGAGAATCTTATCCATGTCATCGCCCTTGGCAGTAAGCATAATTATCGGCACATTGGAGAATTCCCTTACCTGCTGGCATACTGCAATTCCGTCTATCTTTGGCAGCATCAGGTCAAGCAGCACCATGTCATATGCGTTGGTTTTAATCATCTCAAGTGCTTCCTCGCCATCATAAGCACAGTCAACTTCCATTCCGTCCTGTAAAAGGCTGAAGCGTATTCCTTTTACGATTAATTTTTCATCATCTACTACCAAAATCTTTCTTGCCATCTGATTCTCCAATTTTCATAATTAAATATATAATTCCGGTTACTTTACACAGATGTCATCTTTAATCTTTGAGTATGCGGCTTCCTTTATTCCGCTTACTTTCATGACATCCTCCGGCTTTTTGAAACTTCCGTTGCGCATCCTGTAATCTACTATATCTCTTGCCCTTGACTCTCCTATTCCCTTAAGTGTCATAAGCTGTTCGACAGAAGCTGTATTAATGTTAATCTTTATCTTCTGTCCATAAGCATCATCACCTGTTACACTTCCGGATAATCCGCTTCCTGCCACATCATCTTCTGCTTCATTCAGATGTGGAACATACAAGGTCTGTCCGTCAGTTACAGTCTTAGCCATTGAAACCGGCAGAGTATAAGCATCCTCTGCAAAGCCTCCTGCAAGTTCAATCAGTTCGTGCACCCTTGAGCCTTCCCGCACTTCATAAACGCCCGGTTCATTGACACTTCCACACACATACACATATATAAGTTCCGTCCGTGATTCCTGCAAAGCTGTATCGTTCTTACCGCTCTTCATCTCACCGGACATTGTGCTCCCATCCGGCACTTCAGTCATGCTCTCCGGTCTGTTATCCGGCATGTAATATGACATATAGTATATGCTTCCGCATATAAGAACTGCCAGTGCAAAAATTATTAATTTGTTAGTTTTATGCATATTCTCCCACCTTCTCCGGCAGAAGCCCCTTTATGCTTATTTCATTTTATATGAATCAGCTTCATATTACAAGTAATTTTGCAAGAGATTTACAACAGATTTTGCCTGCAAAACCCAAAAAAACATTTACACTAAGTTTGCGATATAGTACAATGGAAAGCATGTATTGGAAAGGCATGGTTATATAAAAATGAATGATAAAATCAACAATCTTATCAAAAAATTTCTCAACAAAGAAACTATAAGCTATTTAATTTTCGGTGTACTCACAACAATAATCAACATTGTTGTCTTCTGGCTTGCGCAGCGTGAGCTTGCACTTGTAATGTCTGAGGATGCCGCATCACTTGTAGGCAATGTTATTGCATGGGTTATTTCTGTTGCATTTGCTTTTGTAACTAACAAGCTATTCGTCTTTGAAAGCAAGAGCATGGCTTTTAAAGTCGTAATTACCGAACTTACAGGCTTTGTAATTGCAAGACTTCTCTCACTTGCTTTCGATGAGGGATTTATGTTCGTTGCAATCGTACTGCTCAGCATGAACAGCCTTCTTGCCAAGATTATAAGCAACGTATTTGTGGTAATAATCAATTATGTACTCAGCAAGTTCTTTATATTCAAGAATAAATAAGCTACACGGAGGCATTGATGAAGAAGTTTTCATTTCATTTTAATCTCATAGACGAGGATGACGAGAGGATTCCACATGGCAACCTTACATATATAGTTGCCTTTTTAATTCCTCTTATAATGTTCATGGCACTTTATTATGTACGTGAGATATACCCTTTCGGAGATAACTGCTATCTGCGTTCGGACATGTACCACCAGTACGCGCCATTCTTCAAGGAACTCTGGCGCAAGCTTGCCCATGGTGAAAGTCTCTCATATTCATGGGACATAGGAATGGGCACCAACTTTACGGCATTATATGCATACTATCTTGCAAGTCCCGTTAACTGGCTCATAGTACTTTTTCCGCAAAAATATATCATCGAGATAATGAATGCAATTATTATCATAAAAGCTTCTCTCGCAAGTGTTGCATTCACATATTATATCAGCAGGCATTTTAACAATAAAAGCTGCACTATTGCTCTTTTCGGTATGTTCTACGGAATGTCCGGCTTCATTGCCGCATACAGCTGGAATATCATGTGGCTTGACTGTATTGTCATGCTTCCGCTGGTCATGCTTGGTCTTGAGCGCCTCGTTAATGAGAACAAATGTCTTCTTTACTGCATAAGTCTCGGCTTCTGCATTTACACTAATTATTATATTGCAATTATGATATGTATATCCGTTGTTCTGTATTTTGTTGTGCTCATGTTCGTGTATAACAGGAACAGAAGATTTAAGATATACCTTAAAAAGTTTTTTAACTTCTGCCTTTACTCACTCCTTGCAGGTGGTCTGGCAGCGTGTCTCCTGCTTCCTGTAATGTATGCCTTCTCACTTTCGGCATCAAGCAGTTCGACATTTCCTGAGACTCTTACAAACTATTTTTCAATAGTAAGCATGCTGTGCAGGCATCTCATCAATATACCTGTACATCTCGGACTTGAGCACTATCCTAATATCTACTGCGGTGTTATGGTATTTATGCTTATTCCGCTGTATCTCATGAATAAAAATGCAAAGACAGGTGAGAAGGTTGGCAAATGTCTCCTTCTGCTTATCTTCCTTACGGCATACAATCTCAATATTCCTAATTACATCTGGCACGGATTCCATTATCCAAACAGTCTTCCTGCCAGACAGTCATTTATATATATCTTCTTCCTTCTGACGATGTGCTATGAAGGCTTTAAAGATATAAAACAATACACAAAGAAACAGATTGGCACTGCATTTGCAATAGCCTTTGCAATAATGCTGTTCATCGAGGAATGCGGCCTGAACGAGATGTATGAATGGAAGTCCGTATATATCAGTGCGGCATTTATAATTGTATATGCGCTGCTTGCACTCTTCTATAACCGCAACAGGCTGAAGGCTCCGATACTTCTTTTTGTGCTTTTTGCATCAACAATCATAGAATGTACTATTAATATGGAGAATACAGGCTTAAGTACAACCGGCAGAAGCGCTTATCTTCTTGACAACGCTGCTGTTGATAATCTTCTTGAGAAGGTAGAGGCTGATGATACCGGCTTTTACAGAATTGAGAAGACATTCGGTCTTAAGACAAAGAACGATGCGGCATGGCACGGTTATCCAAGTATATCAACATTTTCTTCCACTGCTCCGTCAGGAATAACAGACCTTCTCGGAAGCTTTGGCTGCGAACACTCAATGAATGCTTACTCATACCATGGTGCAACACTTGCAACTGCTTCTATATTCAACGTAAAATATATAATCAGCAATAAGCTGCTTCCTGAGAGTAATCTTTTTAACTTCTATTACGGAAGTGACGGCGAATTTCTCTACGAGAACAAATACACTCTTCCTGTAGGATTCATGGTTGATTCCGCTATTGAAGACAGGTGGATTACTAATTCGCCTTATAACGGAATTGAGGTTCAGAACAGTTTTTATAAAACTAATACGGGAATTGAAGACGTGTTTGAGCAGGTATATGAATTCCGTACAGATACTGAGGCTAATTTTACACCTTATACTAATGCACATATGTATGCTGTCGTGCGCAATGTTAACTGTGATACAGTTACCGTAACGATTAACGGTAAGATGTACACATATTCAGGTCTTAAGAACGGTAACAGAATCATCGATATCGGATATGTGACAACTGAGGACAGTGTTATTCTTGCCGGAGACACAAGCATGAACGCACTTGTGTATGCAATGGATTCAGATAAGTTTGTAAGAGCCTGCAACATATTAAGCTCAGGCGGACTTAATGTCACAGAGCACAGCACCACTGCAATACGCGGAACCGTCAATACGGCAAAGGACGGCGTAATGTTCTTCTCAATACCTTATGACGGCGGCTGGACTGTTAAGGTAGATGGTAAAAAGGTATCTACATTTGCAATAAAGGATGCAGTACTTGGAATCAACCTCTCAGCAGGTGAGCACACAATTGAGATGAAGTACCGCCCGGTTAATCTTATACCGGGAATTATGATAACACTTGCAAGCATTCTTATACTTGCGGCACTTACGCTATTTGGAAAGTTTGTACGCGAAGGACGCATAGATTCTTCTAAGCTTCCGGGATTTGTACAGGATTATCTCAGAGATGATGACAGCCTTCACAACTAATACAGCAATCATCTTATTGCATAATTAAAAGGCCGTTGATTCAATATTATAAAATTTATACAGGCTTCATAACAGCCGGAATGGAGGATAACATGAAACTTTGGGGAGGACGATTCACCAAGGAAACAGACAAGCTTGTCTACAACTTCAATGCATCAATATCATTTGACCAGAAGTTCTTCAGACAGGATATTCAGGGAAGTATTGCACACGCTACAATGCTTGGTGCACAGGGAATTATATCTAAGGATGATTCAGAAAAAATCGTAGCAGGCCTTAAGAGCATTCTTGAAGATATAGAGAGTGGAAAGCTTGAGATTACTGACGAGTATGAAGATATTCATACATTTGTCGAAGCTAATCTTATTGAGCGCATCGGCGATGCCGGCAAGCGTCTCCACACCGGACGCAGCCGCAATGATCAGGTTGCACTTGATATGAAGCTTTATACACGCGACGAGATCGGCAATGTCGACGAAGAACTCAGGGAGCTTCTTCAGGTAATCTTACGAATAATGAAGGAAAATGTTGAGACATATATGCCGGGCTTTACACATATGCAGAAGGCTCAGCCTGTTACAGTAGCACATCACTTTGGTGCTTATTTTGAGATGTTTAAGCGTGACAGAAGCCGTCTTTCTGATATATTTGCCAGAATGAACTACTGCCCTCTCGGTTCAGGTGCCCTCGCAGGAACTACATATCCGCTCGACAGAGAGATGACTGCAAGGCTTCTTGGCTTTACGGGTCCCACACTCAACAGCATGGATTCAGTTTCTGACAGGGATTACCTTATTGAATTCCTTGATGCACTTTCAATTATAATGATGCACCTCAGCCGTTTTTCAGAAGAGATCATAATCTGGAATTCAAATGAGTACAAGTTTGTTGAACTTGATGATGCATACAGCACAGGAAGCAGTATCATGCCTCAGAAGAAGAATCCTGATATTGCTGAGCTTGTGCGTGGTAAGACCGGTCGTGTATACGGTGCACTTATGTCACTTCTTACAACTATGAAAGGAATTCCTCTCGCTTACGATAAGGATATCCAGGAAGATAAGGAACTTACATTTGACGCAATTGATACTGCCAAGGGATGCATCTCTTTATTCAAGGGCATGATTGATACAATGACTCTTAACAAAGACATAATGGAAGCAAGTGCAAAGCATGGTTTCACTAATGCTACCGATGCTGCTGATTACCTTGTTCGTAAGGGTGTCCCATTCCGCGATGCTCATGGAATTATCGGTCAGCTCGTACTCTACGGAATTGAGCATCACAAGGCTCTCGATGACTTTACGCTTGATGAATACAAAGCTGTATGCGATGTATTTGATGATGATATCTACGATGCAATCTCTCTTAAGACATGCGTTGAGAAGCGCCTTACAATCGGTGCTCCGGGCAAATCTGCAATGGATGCCGTCATAGCACAGTATGAGCAGTATCTCGCAGAATAATCCGCATGATTTGCAGTATACCCTTACTTTTTTAGAAATGGAGATGTTTCGATGTCCAGATTATTAGTTTACCTTAAGGACTATAAAAAGGAATGTATATTTGCTCCGCTCTTTAAGATGCTCGAAGCATTGTTTGAACTTTTTGTTCCGCTTGTCATGGCTGCCGTAATTGATACCGGTATCGCCAATTCAGACAAGCCATATATCATTAAGATGTGCCTTGTTCTTGTTCTTCTTGCAGTTGTCGGACTTACCAGTTCGATAACTGCACAGTTTTTTGCTGCCAAAGCTGCGACCGGTTTTGCAACAAAACTTCGCCATGCCCTGTTTGAGCACATTCAGGGCCTTTCATTCTCTGAACTTGATACTGTCGGCACATCAACACTTATAACAAGAATCACCAGTGATATTAACCAGACACAGTCAGGTGTCAACATGGTTCTGAGACTGTTCCTGCGTTCACCTTTTATCGTATTCGGTGCTATGGTAATGGCATTTACGATAAATGTTAAGGCAGCTCTTATATTTGTTGTGACGATTCCTCTTCTCTCAATCGTTGTATTCGGAATCATGAAAATTACGATGCCTCTGTATAAAAAAGTTCAGGGGCTTCTCGACAATGTCCTTGGCATAACCCGTGAGAATCTTACAGGTGCCCGTGTTATCAGGGCTTTCAACAAAGAAGCAGATGAGCGTAAGCATTTTGAAGAAACCAACGAATCACTTACGTCAATGCAGAAGTTTGTCGGCAAGATATCTGCTCTTACCAATCCGGTTACTTATGTAATCATCAATGCAGCAACCCTTGTACTTCTGTGGACAGGTGCAATCCAGGTAGATGGCGGCATTATTACTCAGGGTGCTGTTGTTGCCCTTGTTAATTACATGTCACAGATTCTTGTGGAGCTCATAAAGCTTGCCAACCTTATAATCACAATAACCAAGGCGCTTGCATGCGCCAACCGTATAGAAGCTGTATTTGAGATTAAGTCAAGCCAGGAGATTGCTGAACCTGCCGAGTCAGCATATGACGGTCATCCAGGTAATGCCGGAAGTAGTTCATCAGATGCAGTTGTTGAGTTCAGGCATGTAGACCTTGCGTACAACTCAACAGGCGAAAGTGCATTGTCAGATATAAGCTTTAAGATTCTTCATGGACAGACTGTCGGTATCATCGGAGGTACCGGTTCAGGTAAATCTTCGGTTGTCAACATGATTCCGCGTTTTTACGATGCAACCGGCGGTACAGTTCTTGTTGACGGACGCGATGTCAAGACTTATGAATTCGATGAACTCCGCAGCAAGATAGGCATGGTTCTCCAGAAGGCTATCCTCTTCAAGGGAACTATCCGCGAGAATCTTCTCTGGGGCAAGAAGGATGCCACAGATGCTGAGATTATGGATGCGCTGAAGATATCACAGGCACTTGAATTTGTTAATAAAAAAGAAGAAAAGCTTGACTATATGGTTGAGCAGGGAGGCAGGAATCTCTCAGGCGGCCAGAAGCAGCGTCTTACAATTGCCCGTGCTCTTGTAAAGCGTCCCGAGATTCTTATTCTTGATGACAGTGCATCAGCGCTTGACTTTGCTACTGATGCGGCACTCCGCCAGTCGATAGCCGCTATGCCTGATGCGCCAACAACATTTATCGTATCACAGCGTGCAGCTTCAATGATGCAGGCCGACCAGATAATTGTTCTTGATGACGGACATATTGCAGGCATCGGAAGACATGAAGAGCTGCTTGAAAACTGCCATGTATACCAGGAGATTTACTACTCACAGTTTCCTAAGGAGGTGGCAGAATAATGAGCATGGAAAATAAATCATCGCAGACAGCTACACTTCTTAAGGTTCTGTCATATATTAAAAAATATAAGCTGTACATTATTCTTTCTCTTGTAACAGCCGCCGTAACCGTTGCTTCATCACTGTACATTCCCATTCTTACAGGTGATGCAATCGATTATATTATAGGTCCGGGAAAAGTCGATTACAGTGCAATACTTAAGATTATAATTGAAGCATGCGTT
>CAMBEF010000108.1 GCA_945865495.1 uncultured Bacteroides sp.
AGGGCTATAATAGGAACGAAGGCAGTATTGCTTAATCTTTTTGGTAATATTGTGGCATTTGTACCTTTTGGCATGGCACTTGTATCCATGAGCAGTAAAAAGCCGGGCTTTATAGCAGTCGTTATTTATTCGGCGGCATTTAGCACAGCAATAGAACTTGTGCAGCTTATTACACGTGTGGGAAGCTGTGACGTTGATGATATAATTCTTAACACATTGGGCGGTGCTATCGGGTATGTCCTGTATCGCCTGATTAAGATGTGTAAAAAACGGTGGTTGACATGAGGTTATTTAAAAGATATAAATTCTCAGATAAGCAGCAGTCATTGGGAGGAACCATTTCAACATTGATGGGGCTTGGAGCATTGGCAATACTGATATATGGGATACGTCTGTCGTTTCTGGTGCAGGGACATGCAGGGGCATATGTCGGAAGTCTGGCATTGTGCAGCCTGCTGTTGTCATGCGTAGGATGCGGCATAGGGCTTATCAGTTTTAGGGAAGAGGATAAGTTTTATTCACTTTCTAAGTTTGGCTCACTCCTGTGTGGTATGATTGCGATATTTATGATTGCGGTGCTGCTTATGGGAATATAGTGTTTTTGAAGGGAATGGTAGTTTATGTATAATGACAATTTGGAAGAGAGATATGAACTTGCTGTTGACCGTGTGAAGGACATTATCGAAGCATGTGACAGGGAGATAAGCGGCGAGTTTGTGTCATACTTTAGAAATGTTGCAAAGTTCATCATGAAGATGGATGAGCTTAAGTCGATGATAGATGGCAATGTCATTGATAAGATGAGCATGGAAGAACTTGAGATGCTCAACAGAAAGCTTTACAGTGATGTGGCTGATGAGAACTATGAGACAAGCTTTGCTAATCCTGCATATGCCGTAAGAGTAATGGGTGAGCTGTACGGAAGAATACTTTCATTCCTGTACGTTGAATTAAGAGGCCTTATTGTATATGCGTATGAGAAGAGAATGGCTGACATGACAGCAGTCATTGAGCTCTTTGTTGAGGTATATTGCCTGTTTACGGCAGATGTACGTCCAAAATACAAGGAAATCTATGACACTGTATACTGGTATGTAAGCGATTACAGCGATATTACGATTGAGGAGCGTGTCGCTGAACAGCTCGATGTGACAAAATCATTTGCAGTAGATATAATAATGAATTCAGATTTAAGTGACCTGAGATATCTCTACAAATTCGGTGAGTATATAACAGACAATGAGCTTGAGACTGCCAGGTATCTTAATTCGCTTTCACAGGAAGAGATTGATGCTATGGCATCAACTTACACCGAAGGCTTCAGAATCGGATTTATACTGGGTAATAAGGATCTTACCAAGAAGAGTATTGTCAATATAAGATACTGCATCGGATTTGAACGTGTTGTAAAGGCTGCAATACTCCAGTTTGAGAAGATGGGGCTTAAGCCAAGCATATACAGGGCAGCAGTCAACACAATCAACAAACGTATGAATGCAAAGATTGGTTATTACTCAACAAGCCCTAATAAGCAGATGGATTATGACCATAGATTTGATAACGCACTGTATCTTGATAATGATTTTGTCGCAAGAAAGCTTGGTGCGCTCAAGGCAGCCTATGAAAAATATAAGACAGAGGCAGCAGCATTTGCGGGACCGGCAGTAATAGAGGTGTTTGGAGAAAAGCCGTTCGCTCCTGTGAATAAAAAGGAAGCACTTAAGCTTGATGAGAGACAGCAGAAGCTTTCTGTTAAGTATGACAGCGAATCCGGCAGACTTGTAAATGAATATATAAAGGGAGAGGAGCGCAGCTTTACGATTATTGCATATCCTATCCCGGAGATTGCAGATACAATTGATGAATACAGAAAGATATTTGCAGAGACTGTCAGAATTAATACGCTTGATTATGACAAATATAAGCATATACAGCAGAGTATAATAGATGTCCTTGATAAAGCACAGCATGTTGTCGTTAAGGGCTGTAATGGCAATAAGACAGATATGAAGGTTAATCTTATGCCAATTGAGGACCATTCAAAGCAGACAATATTTGAGAACTGCCTTGCAGATGTGAACATTCCGCTTGGAGAAGTATTTACATCACCACGACTTAAGGGAACTGAAGGAACACTTAATGTAAGCCATGTTTATCTGAACGGACTTCTTTATAAGAATCTTACACTTAAGTTCAAGGATGGAATGGTAGCTGATTACACATGTGATAATTTTGACAATTCGATAGATGTGGATGATGAGGGCAATGTAATCAACAAGAATAAAAGCTATATCAGGGAAAATATCCTGTTTAATCATGATACGCTTCCGATAGGTGAATTTGCAATCGGAACCAACACAACTGCGTATGTAATGGCAAACAGATATGATATTGTCGGAAAGCTTCCTATTCTTATAGTTGAAAAAATGGGGCCGCATTTTGCTGTAGGTGATACATGTTATACATGGGCGGAGGATGTTGCTGTGTATAATCCGGACGGCAAAGAGATTATATCACGTGATAATGAGATAACTCTTTTGCGTAAGACAGAGCCGGAGAAGACATATTTTAACTGTCATACGGATATTACAATCCCTTATGATGAGATTGGTGAGATAAGTGCAGTTATGGCTGACGGAAGTAAGGTACAGATAATCGTTGACGGAAGATTTGTGCTTGAGGGAACAGAAGAACTTAACAGACCATTTGATGAGGATACAGATGAAGCTTAGAGTACCTGATTATTACAAAGAATTCAGATGCATTGACAAGGACTGTACGGATACATGCTGTGCAGGCTGGGAGGTTGATGTTGATGAAGAGGCATATGCATATTATGAGACAGTCGGAGGCGCGTTTGGTAAGAGACTCGCTTCTGTAATGTCAAGAGAGGGCGGCTTTCATTTTATATTAAAACCGAATAAGGATTGTCCTTTTCTTAATGAGACGGGGCTTTGTGACCTTTATACGGAACTTGGAGAAGATAAGCTGTGTGAGACATGTGCAATGTATCCGAGATTCGTTGAGGAATACGGAAGTATCCGCGAGATGGGAATAGCACTGTCATGTAAGACGGCTGCAAATCTTATACTCACTTATGAGGGCAAAGCCGGTTTTGAAACTATGGAAGACGGAAAACCGCTTACTTCTTATAATGACATTGAGCCGGAGTTTTATTTTGCGCTTACACAGTCACGGAGAACTGCTTATGCGATTGTACAGAACCGTGCGTATGACATAAGAGAGAGAATTGCAATACTTATGCATTATGCTGAGAAGCTGCAAAAGAGTATTAATGTACACAGATATTCGTATATTCATGAGATTAACGCAATGTACATGGTTCCGGGGGATGACATCTATGCAGATGTAAGGACTCAGAAGTTTGATGAAGTCATTGCAAAGCTCAGACGCAAATATACAGACTGGTCAGGTCCTAAGAAAAAGAGTATGCCGAATGCATGCGGATATTATAAGCATATCGGAAGTCTGCTGGCTATATTTGACAGCATGGAGATGGTTAAGGGTGAGTTTCATGAGTTTATAGCGACAGACAGAGACAGCTTCGGACGCATGCATGATGCCGGGGATGCTTCACTGACTTATGTTAAGAACTACATAAGTTCTGTGAGAAGGTTCTGGGCTTCATATCCTGAGTGTAACAAGCAGTACGAGCATGTAATGGTATATTACATTTTCAGATATTTTCTTAAGGCGGTCTATGATTATGACCTGCTTGGCAAGGTTAAGCTTGCGGTTACAGGATATCTGATGGTTGTTGAGATGGATGTTGTAAGATTTATAAAAAATGATTACGCGATGCAGCTTATAGACCAGATTGAGATAACGCATCTTTATTCACGCGAAGTTGAACATTCAGATGAGAACTTCGCGCAACTGGATGAGATGTACGGAACGGCTGAAGAATTCGGTTGTGACAGGCTGTACAGATCTGTACTTGCATCACTGGCAGAATTAAAGTGACAGAATTACAATAATCTGACAGCTACATTAATTTGTGCATTATAAAATCATATATTTCCTGGCTGGCGTCTTTCCATTTGGAACACATGGCGTTAGCCTGTTCTTCAAGAGGCACAGAGAGGCTCAGCTCAATCAGGGTTGAGTCTCCTTCTTTTACCTGGCAGTGAACGATATAGTCCTGATTGGTCGAACGGTAAAAGTCGGCGATAGTGCCAACCTCATTCTTGAGTTCGTATTTGTTATCGGTAAGATACTGCTCTATATCATCCTTGATTGCGTTAGAGATACGTGTATTGAAAAACGCAATTGTGTCAGTGCCTTCCTCGGTAAGATGATACTGCGTAGTGTTGCGGTATACATCAGCGGCTATAAATTTGGATTCTGTCAGGTCATTAAGAACTTCCTGAAGTGTAAAATAATCAGTGTAGTTATTAGAGAGCATGAATTCCGAAATCTGATTATTATTCAGCGGAAAATTCACTCTGCTTAACATATACAAAATCATAAGTTTATATAGCGTCATCGAATCAGAAGGCATAGTTGTTAATCTCACTTTCTATATAATGAACCCTGTATCAGGCCGTCATTTATAAATCTTTGGTTTATCGTGTTAAGAACACGTTTTTTATCAGCGCTCCACATCGGAGCGATGAGAAGCTTCTTTGGACCGTCACCGGTCAATCTGTGTACCACAATGTCGGGTGGAAGTCTTTTTATAATCGCTTCAAGTATATCAATATACTCATCAAGCTCAGGCAGGTGAAAATGCTGTGCATCATAGTCATCCGCAAGGTCGGTTCCCTTAAGAATATGCAGAAGCTGTAGCTTTATTCCGTCTGCATATCGCGCAATGCAGGAGGATGTGGCGAGCATATCGTCAATAGTCTCTCCGGGAAGACCTATAATCATATGAGCTATTATGTGCTCACATGAATGAAAATGCTTAAGACGCGTTATGGCATCAGCGAAGCATTCGTTATCATACCCACGTCTTATATAACGTACTGAGGCAAGGTTGGTTGTCTGGAGACCAAGTTCAATCCAGACAGGTTTGATGGAATTAATATCAGCAAGAAGCCTGCATATCCCATCATCAAGGCAGTCGGGCCTTGTTGCAATCGAAATGATACGGATATGGCTGTTAAGAGCAGCCTCCATGTATACATTGCGAAGATATTCGACAGGTGCATATGTATTGGTATATGCCTGAAAATACGCAATGTAATCGTCACCGTGATACTTGCCTGACACCTGACTTATACCGGCTTCAATCTGCTCTGTGACAGTAGGTGCATTCCCGGCAAAATCGCCTGACCCTCCGGCACTGCAGAAGATGCAGCCTCTCGTGTCAATTAGCCCATCACGGTTCGGACATGTCATCCGGGCGTTCAGGGCTAATTTATACATTTTACTGCCAAATGTATTAAGCAGATATTCATTTAACGAATAATAATGAGGAAGCATTAGTCTTCGATGTTATCCATTACAGCCTTAGATACAACATCTGCAACACGAGGGTCAAAAGCCTCAGGAAGGATGTTTACATCACTGAGCTCATCATCGGACACAAGACCTGCAATTGCATTAGCTGCTGCAAGCTTCATCTTTTCTGTAATCTGCTTTGCACGTCCTTCAAGCGCACCCTTGAATATTCCCGGAAAAGCTACTACGTTGTTAACCTGGTTAGGGAAATCGCTGCGTCCTGTTCCGACAACTCTTGCGCCGGCAGCCTTGGCTACATCAGGCATAATCTCAGGAACAGGATTAGCCATTGCAAAGAGGATGGCGTCGTGGTTCATTGAAGCAACCATATCAGCAGTTACAATATTAGGAGCAGATACACCGACAAATATATCAGCACCCTTAAGCGCGTCAGCAAGAGTTCCCGTCTTATGTGTAAGGTTGGTAACATCCATCATTGATTCCTGCATCCAGTTAAGACCTTCGCTGCCCTTGCTTAAGATACCGCTCTTATCACACATTGTTACATTCTTAAAGCCGTAAGTGAGAAGAAGCTTAGTGATTGCAACGCCGGCAGAACCTGCACCGTTGACAACAACCTGGCACTCTTCCTTATTCTTGCCGGTAACCTTAAGTGCATTGATTATACCTGCGAGAACAACAATTGCTGTTCCGTGCTGGTCATCATGGAATACAGGAATATCAAGCATCTCCTTAAGACGTGTCTCAATCTCAAAGCAGCGTGGAGCAGATATATCTTCAAGGTTGATACCACCAAATCCGGGAGCTATTGCGGCTACAGTTCTGATAATCTCTTCGGTGTCCTGGGTATCAAGACAGATTGGAACGGCATTAACTCCACCGAACTCTTTGAAAAGAACAGCCTTGCCTTCCATAACAGGCATTGCGGCGTAAGGACCTATGTTGCCAAGTCCGAGAACAGCACTTCCGTCAGATACGACAGCAATTGTGTTGGACTTGATAGTGTACTTATATGCAGCTTCCCTGTCTTTTGCTATTACCTTACATGGTTCAGCAACGCCGGGAGTATATGCAAGGGCAAGATCCTCTCTTGATGCAATTTTGCATTTGCTTGTAGTCTCAATCTTTCCATTCCACTCTTCGTGTAACTTAAGAGCCTGTTCATTAACTGTCATTGGTTATTACCAGCCTTTCTTAATTACTTATTGTGTTATTGCTATTTGCTACTTATTATAAATATTTCGGCTTAACAGCCTAGACTTTTATGATATCACAATGACAGCAAACAAGCAATCAAATTATAAATTCCTTTACATTTGGAAGATGAGGCTGTATAATACAAAAGTAAATGAATCTATTTTATTCAATGACACTTTTCAAAAATTCCCCAGGTAAAGATTTTTTTAAAATATACGCTTAATAATTTAATTTTGATTATTAGTAGAGATATTATGTCCGGTTAATTCAGATTTATTTGGTTAGTTATTTTTGTGCTGAAAACAATTTATATGATAATGAATAATGGAGATTAAGTATGAGAGAAAAATTAATGACTTTGTCATTGGCAGCTCTTCGTGATATAGCCAAAGACAAGAATATCAAAGGAATAAGTTCTATGCGTAAGAATGAACTTATTGATGCAATTATTGCAGCAAGTGAAGCTGACGGAACATTGAAGCAGGAAGAGAATAAGAATCATCACAGCAGAGTGAATGAAGACAGCAGGGATTACAAAGCTTCCGATAAGTCTGATAAGCCGGAAATGCCAGAGAAGATAGATAACATACAGGAAAGACAGCAGGCGTATGAGAAGACGGCAATCAGGGAAGAAGGACCTGATGCCAATGGTATTCTTGAAGTTATGCCTGAAGGATTTGGTTTCATAAGATGTGAGAATTATCTTCCGGGTGAGAATGATGTATATGTTGCACCATCACAGATCCGCAGATTCGGACTTAAGACAGGAGATATAGTACAGGGACCGAAGCGCGCCAAGAATTCAGGCGAGAAGTTCAGTGCCATTTACCAGATTGATAAAGTCAATGGTCTCCGCCCTGAGGTCAACATGGCAAGACCGGCATTTGAGTCGCTGACACCTATTTTCCCTAATAAGAGAATTCACCTCGAGCCTAATTCCAATTCGGTAGCAATGAGAATAGTAGACCTTATATCTCCTATAGGAATGGGACAGAGAGGTATGATTGTATCCCAGCCGAAGGCAGGTAAGACAACGCTTCTTAAGCAGATTGCCAAAGCAATCACAATTAATAATCCGGATATGCATCTTATTATCCTTCTTATTGATGAACGTCCTGAGGAAGTAACGGATATAAAGGAATCGATAGAAGGCGAACATGTTGATGTCATATATTCAACATTTGACGAGCTTCC
>CAMBEF010000109.1 GCA_945865495.1 uncultured Bacteroides sp.
CCGGAATACAACGTGCAGACACCATCAGATGCATATGTAGCATTTGAATATGAACAGAACGGTGAGAGTGCATCAGAAGATGGCTGTCAGGAAGAAGCTTATGAGAATATGCTTGAAGAAACTGCGGCACAGGCGTGCAAAAAGATGCTGGATATGCTTAACACAAGGCGTGAGGAGTATTGCAGACTGTGTAATATAAAATACGTTCCTTACAGCTATGATGTCAGGATAATTAAGAAAGATGACAGTAGTACGCTTGAAGAAGTAAAAGAGTGGTTCAGACTCTCAGAGATAAAGGATCCGGCAATAATAGTATTTTAGAAAGGAATGGATTATTATGGATAAAAGTATGCTTGAAGAGATGGTATCTGTGACAAAAGGACTGGTTGCAGTCAACAGCATTAATTCTAATGACGGCGGTGAACTGCTTGCATCGCAATATATAGATGGTTATTTTAAAAAACTTCCATATTTTCAGGAACATCCTGAATATTCATTTACGCAGGAGTTAAGGGCGGATGCACTTCACAGACGCAATGTATTTGCATTTGTGAAGGCAGGCAGAAAAGAGACAAAAAATGTAATAATTGTCCATGGACATATGGATACTGTGGGTGTTGATGATTATGGCAATCTCAAAGATTATGCATTTTCGTGTGATAAACTCAAAGAGAAATTCCTCGAGATAAAAGATAAGCTGCCCGAGGATTTCCGCAATGACCTTGAGAGCGGCAACTGGATGGTCGGAAGAGGTGTCGGAGATATGAAGAGCGGTGTTGCTCTTTTCATGGTGCTTACAAAGTATTTTAGTGAAAGAACACAGGAGCTTGGGGTTAATATCCTGTTTATGTCTAATCCGGTAGAGGAGAATCTTCATACGGGAATTATAAACGCACTTGATGTGCTTTCGGATATGAAAGATAAAGGATACAGATTTCTCTATGCTATCAACAGCGACTGTGTAACGCCGCTTTATCCGGGGGATACGACAAGATATATATATACAGGCGCAATCGGCAAGATTCTTCCGTGCTTCTATGTAAATGGTGCAGGGGAGCCTGTAGCAGATGTGGCATCAAAAATTGTGACATCAGTCAATCTTAATCCTGAGTTCTGTGACGGAACAGGCGGAGAGATTACTACGCCTCCGGCAGTGCTTAAGTTAAGGTGCAAGTCTGATGAGGCATTTATATATTTTAATTATATGATAATGTATAAAGATACAAAGGCAATACTTGGACTTCTTAAAGGTGCGGCAGCAGAGGCAGGTGCCGGATATGAAGTATATGAGTTTATGCAGATATATGAGATGGCAAAGGAAAAATGTACCTCTGATTTTGAAAAGTATGTGGATGACCTGACAGCTGAAATAATAAAAGAATATCCTGACAAGAGGGATTCCGCATACGAACTTACCAAGAGACTTTTTAAGCTTGCGGGAATAGACAAAAAGGCAATAGTCATATTTCTTGCGGCACCATATTGTCCGCATAATACGCTTAATCTTGAAGATAAGTATGAGGCGGCATTGCAGACACAGATTGAAAAGGTGCTTGATACAATGTCGGAAAGAACAGGAGAGACATTTAAGATACTTAAGTTCTTTGCCTGCCTTACAGACAGCAGTTATCTGAAGATAGATGATGACAGCGATGCGATTGCTTCACTGAAAGGCAACTTCCCGGCAATGGATATGCTGTTCCGTGTACCTTTGCAGACCGAAAAAGAGCTTAATATACCGGCACTCAACTTTGGCGTATTTATGAAAGACCCGCACCAGTGGATGGAGAGATTATATGTTCCGTATTCATTCGGAGTACTTCCGCAGGTAATCATAGAGATGATAAAAATGAGCGGTGAGGCAGATTAAATTCATCAGGATTAGTACAAAAATTTACAATATTTTCTCAATAACACTGATATAATAAGTTTCAACAAGTAAATACTTGGCAGACAAAAAGAGACAATGACGTCACAAAACGTAATTGTCTCTTTTTGCTTCGCAAAAAAAGGAGGAAAATTCCTCTCCTCACATGGGAGTTCGGATTTTTGCTCCGCAAAAAAGGAGGAATTGTTATGAAGAAGAGATTGATCAGCTTATTAATGGTACTTACACTGATGGTTTCATTGGTTGGATGCGCAGATGAGAGTACATCCAATGAGGGAAAAAGCGTTAAGCAGGATGTCACGGTAGCATGGGATATCGAGCCGCCAATGCTTGATCCTACACTTACAACTTCAGTTGCGGCAAGAGATATCAATAAGTATATCTACGAAGGCGTGGTTGAGATGGATGCCAACTTTGAGCCACAGCCACAGCTCGCAGAAAAGATTGAACATAATGAGGACAATACAGAATGGACATTCTATCTGAGAAAGGGAGTTAAGTTCCATGACGGAACAGAGATGAAGGCAGAAGATGTTGCAGCATCACTTAACAGATGGTCAGGACTTAACGGCTCAGCAAAGCTTATTATAAAGAATGGTGAGAAGTTTGAGGTAAAGGATGATTATACAGTTACAATAAAGCTTGACACACCATGTCTGTTATTCCTTTATTACCTCGCTAACCCATCACAGTTCGCAGGTATTACTAAGAAGTCAATTGTTGAGGCAGCCGATTCATCAAGCGGATATAAGAGTATAATCGGTACAGGTGCAATGAAGTTCGTTGAATGGAAGCAGAATGAGTATATAAAGCTTGAAAAATTCGCTGATTATTCAGCACCTTCAGCAAAGCTCAGCGGATTTGCAGGAGATAAGACAGTTAACTTTAATACACTTACATTCTATATGGTTAATGATGCATCAACAAGAGTTGCAGGTGCACTTGCAGACCAGTATGACTTTGTAAATAAGATAAGCTACGACAGCATGAATCAGTTTGACGGAGTAACAAACTGCTCACTTACACAGGGACAGTACATGATAGGCGGCCTTATATTTGAAAAGAGGGAAGGCTGCGGAAGCTATTCGGAGGATCCAAACTTCAGAAAGGCAGTATCATATGCACTCGATATAAATGAGATTGCCAAGGCACAGGTTCCTAATTCAGATTATGTAACAATCGATTCAGATTATATGGGACCTTTCCAGACGGCATGGGATACTAATGCAGGTGATGATTATTATAACAAGCACGATCTCGCCAAGGCTAAAGAATATCTGGCTCAGTCAAAGTACGACGGTGGAACGGTTAAGATGGTAACTAATACAGAGTATCCTGACATGTATAACGGAACACTCGTAATACAGAAGCAGCTTGAGGCTATAGGTATTAAGGTAGAAGTAGAGGTAATGGACTGGGCTACACAGCTTACAAGAATTAACCAGCCTGAGACACTGGATATGTTCGTATCGAACTTCGGTGTATCACCTATCCCTAACACACTTCTGTTCCTTACACCGGGCAGAACAGGCTTTACACACAATGCAACAATCAGTTCAATATTCGACCAGATGGGTGCAGCAAAGGATATGACTACAGCACAGTCACTCTGGAAGGAAGCTCAGAAGGCAGCATGGGAAGAAGCAGAGTTCATCCCGCTCGGACATCAGTATACAGTAGTCAGCAAGTCTTCAAGAGTAGAGAATTATACAGGATTTATGGGACTTACATTGTGGGGATGCACAGTATATGAACCATAAAAATATATGAGATGACAAAGGAGCCATTTGATTAAGAATGGCTCCTTTTGTGTATGAAGAAGGAGGTAGGGCAGATATGGCAAAGTTCCTTGGAAAACGGTTATTGTCGGCACTGGTAACAATATTCCTGCTGTCGATAATTATTTTTACAATTTCACATATGTCAAAGGGTGATCCGGCACAGATAATACTTGGCGCGGAAGCAACAGAGGAGCAGCTTACGGATCTGAGACATTCACTGGGGCTTGACAGACCTGTTGTTGAGCAGTATATAAACTGGATTTTCGGAGCGGTAAGAGGAGACCTCGGTGATTCATATTATACGGGTGAGCCGGTGCTTGCAGAAGTATCTTCAAGACTTGTTCCGTCATTACGACTTGCAATAATGGCAGAGATACTTGCAGTAATCGTTGCTATTCCGGCAGGAGTATTTGCAGCTAAGAATAAAGGCCGCGGACTTGATTATATACTTAGCACAACCTCGCTTCTTGGACTGTCGATTCCTAACTTCCTTATGAGTCTCCTTCTTATACTTGTGTTCGGTGTTGCATTCAAAGCACTTCCGGTATCGGGTTACAGGACACTTAAGAGCGGTGTCGGAGTATTTTTAAAATATTCAATTCTTCCGGTGCTTGCACTTGGACTTGGACAGGCGGGAATACTCATGAGAATGACACGTTCATCGATGCTTGAGGTCATGAATACGGATTATATCAAGACAGCCAAGGCAAAGGGTGCTAAGAGCACGGTTATATTGTTCAAGCATGCACTTCGTAATGCATTTATTCCTATTCTTACAGCAATTGGACAGTCATTTGGTACATTGTTTGCCGGAACGGCGATTGTTGAGACTATATTCAACATACCGGGTGTTGGACAGCTTGTTGTAACATCAATAACACGAAGGGATTACGCTATGATACAGGGCGTTGTTCTTATAATAAGTATCATGTGGATAATTATAAATCTAGCACTTGATATTCTGTACGGAGTTGTAGATCCGAGAATAAGACTTGCAAAGAAGGCACATTAGGATTGATGGATAAGGATTGGAGACGATGATTATGAAAAATGAAGATAACAGCGCAATGGCTCTTAATAAGAAAAGTATAAAAGAGCACAGAGCGATTATGATTAAAAGCTTTCTTAAAAATAAGCTTGCAGTTGCCGGTCTTATCATAGTTGTTGTAATGGTTCTGGCAGCTGTGCTTGCTCCTGTGATAACAAAATATGACCCGTATGAGATGGATATACAGAACAGGCTTGCGGCTCCGGGCAACGGACATCTGTTTGGAACTGATACATTTGGAAGGGATGTGTTCTCAAGAGTCGTATACGGACTAAGAATATCACTTTATGTAGGATTCGCTATTGCAATCATAGCAATGGTATTCGGACTTATAATCGGTCTGCTGTCAGCATACTTCCCTAAGGCTGATGTAGTGCTTATGAGAATATGCGAGGCAATGATGTCAATTCCCGCAACACTTATGGCAATAGCGATGATGGCAGCACTCGGTGCCAAGACAGAGAATGTAATAATAAGCTTAAGCATCATATATATGCCGACAATAGCCAAGATAGCGAGGGCCTCGGCGCTTTCGGTAAAAGAAATGTCATACATAGAAGCAATAAAGGCGCAGGGTGCAAGCTGGATGAGAATTATATTCAGACATATAGCGCCTAACGTAATGTCACCTGTAATCGTACAGACAACATTTATATTTGCATCAGCAATAATAGTCGAGTCATCCTTAAGCTTTATCGGTGTAGGCGTTCCTCAGCCGACACCAAGCCTTGGCAATATTCTGTCAGAGGCAAGATCGGTTATCTACAATTCGTGGTGGATGACATTGTACCCGGGTATTGTGATGATTCTTACAGTACTTGGAATTAATATACTTGGAGACGGAATAAGGGATATTATAGACCCTACATAACATTTGCAAAAGTGCCGATGTCAGATACAAAATGGACAAATCAACGCAGGCATGCTTGCGCTGCTTAGAGCTGGCAGCGGTACATAAGGTGCCAAAGGACGGCACCTTATGTACCGGCCGCTCTAAAAGCACCTGCTTATGAATTTGCCAATTTTGTACAACTGTTTAATGGCATTCGTAAGTTGTGCAACTGTCATGCAGGATTTATTGAATCAAAAATAAGGAGGAAAATTCCTCTCCTCACAGGAGTTCGGATTTTTGCTTCGCAAAAACAAGGAGGAATTGGCATGAAGGATGATAATAAGCTTCTGGAAGTGAAGAATTTGAGAACATCGTTCAAGACGCTGCGTGGAACGGCTGTGGCGGTTGATGGTGTAAGCTTTTCAATAAATAAAGGTGAGATAGTCGGAGTTGTAGGTGAGTCAGGATGTGGAAAGAGTGTTACGTCACAGTCAATTATGAGGCTGTATGATGAGAAAAGTCTGGCAAGATATGAAGGAGAGATTCTTTTTGAAGGAGAGAATCTTCTGAAGCTTCCTGAGAAAAAGATGGAGGCAATAAGAGGCAACAGTATAGCCATGATATTTCAGGATGCACTGAGTTCTCTTAATCCGCTGTATACGGTGGGTAACCAGATTGCGGAGACGGTAATGAAACATCAGCATCTGTCCAAAAAGGAGGCGCTTAAGGTTGCAGAGGAGATGTTAAGGCTTACAGGTATACCTGCGCCTGAGGAACGTATTTACTCATATCCTCATGAGATGTCAGGAGGAATGAGACAGAGGGCAATGATAGCGATGGCATTGTCGTGCAAGCCTAAGCTGCTTATTGCAGATGAGCCTACAACAGCGCTTGACGTTACAATTCAGGCCCAGATATTAAAGCTCATAACAGACCTTAACAAAGAGCTGGGAATGGGAATAATGCTTATCACGCATGACTTAGGAGTTGTGGCACAGACATGTCAGAGAGTAATAGTAATGTATCTCGGACATATTGTAGAGGAAGGCACGGTGGATGATATATTTGACAGACCGCTCCATCCGTACACAATCGGACTTATAAAATCAATTCCGCGTATGACAACAAAGAAGGGTGAGAAGCTCTACATGATAAAGGGTATGGTTCCACAGCTAAGTGAGGTCGGAAGCGGATGCCGTTTTGCAAGCAGATGCCCATACTGTACGGAAGAGTGTAAAATTCATGACCCTGAACTCAGAACAGTTAATGAGACACAGAAAGTATGCTGCCTGCATGCGAATGAATTTTAGATGTCCCAAGAAGGGCGGATTGGAGGAGAAATATGGCTGATAAAATCCTTGAAGTAAAAAATCTTAAAAAATATTTCCCGGTGGAGTCAAAGGTAAGAGTTGAGCCAAAGTCCGTAAAGGCTGTGGATGATGTTTCGTTTGATGTGTACCGCAATGAAACACTCAGTATTGTAGGTGAGTCGGGATGCGGCAAGAGTACTACCGGACGATGCCTTATAGGGCTTAATAAACCTACGTCGGGCGAAGTCATTTACAATGGAAAAAATATAGTGGGTATAAGCGACAAAGAACAAAGAGTTCTGTGTAAAGATCTGCAGATGATATTTCAGGATCCGTATTCATCGCTGAATCCGAGAATGACAATAGGAAGTATTCTTGAGGAGCCGCTTATAATCCATAAGATATGTAAGACTAAAGAAGAACGCATGCAGAGAGTGCTTGACATGCTTGAAAAGGTAGGAATGAGGCGGGACCACTATTACAGATATCCTCACGAATTCTCAGGCGGACAGCGTCAGAGAATCGGAATTGCAAGGGCGCTCATTCTTGAACCTAAGCTTGTAGTGTGTGACGAGCCGGTATCTGCGCTGGATGTGTCGATTCAGTCACAGGTGCTTAATCTGCTTGCTGAAGTAAAGAAGGAAATGAACATAACATATGTATTTATCTCACACAACATGAGTGTCGTAAGATATATATCGGACCGTGTCGGAGTAATGTATCTCGGACATCTTGTTGAACTTGCCGAGACAGAGGAGCTGTATAACAATCCGCTTCATCCGTATACACAGGCGCTCCTTTCAACAGTGCCGGAGCCTGACCCGCATGTTAAGCGTGAACAGATAATGCTCAAGGG
>CAMBEF010000110.1 GCA_945865495.1 uncultured Bacteroides sp.
CAATACCATATAACATGTATGCAATACTTACTCTTGTTATGGTAGTTTTTGTAACGGTTATGAGAGTCGATTTCGGCCCGATGAAAAAACATGAGATGAACGCGATAGCGGGAGATCTGTTCACAACACCGGGAAGACCGTATGAAGGTAATGAGGAAGAGATTGTTAATGACAGGGCGCATGTACTTGACCTTGCACTTCCGGTCATCGTTCTTATTGTAAGCTGTATTACTGCAATGGTATACACGGGAGGCTTTTTCGCAGGTGAGTCATTCGTTGACGCGTTTGCGGGAGCCGATGCGTCTGTAGGCCTTGTGCTTGGCGGTGCGGTAACACTTGTATTTACATTTATTTATTACATGATGCGTGATGTACTTTCATTTGAAGATTTTACAAAGTGTATTCCGGAAGGTTTCCAGTCAATGATAGCACCGATTCTCATTCTTACAATGGCATGGACACTCTCAGGAATGACTAATCTGCTCGGTGCTAAGTACTTTGTGGCAGACCTCGTTGCAGGTTCGGCATCGGCAATGCAGGGCTTCCTTCCGATGATTATATTCCTTGTTGCGGCATTTCTTGCGTTTGCAACGGGAACCTCATGGGGAACCTTCAGTATACTTATACCGATTGTTGTAGGTGTATTCCCTGAAGGACAGATGATGGTGATATCAATTGCGTCATGCCTTGCCGGAGCGGTCTGCGGTGACCATTGTTCGCCTATCTCGGACACTACGATTATGGCATCAGCCGGAGGACATTGTGAACATGTTAACCATGTTGTTACACAGCTTCCTTATGTTATGGTAGTTGCAAGTGTATGTCTTGTAGGTTACATGCTGATTGGTATATTTATGGCATTGGGAATGCCCGGAATGTCATGGCTGGCACTTCCTTTATGTATAGTGCTTCTGCTTGTGGTGCTTACGGTTATAAGAGCCAGAACGGGTGGTAAGGAAGAGATATAGTATAAAAATACCGTTCCCAATCGTCGGATTTATTCTGACTTGTGGGGACGGTATTTTTTATTTATCTGAAAAGTTCTTTTACCATCGCAGAATCATACACAACCTTAGTCTCATTCTCAGCTTCGATAAGATAGAGTGCGTGTGCTGCAAGTCTTTCTGCTGCCTGCTCAAGGTCACGGATACCCGTTGTGTCTTTGAAAATGTCTATAACTGTATCAAGTGCCTCGTCTGTAACGACACATTCCTCCTCATGCAGTCCGATACGCTTGAGTATCTTAGGAAGTGCAAATCTGGAAAGAATGGTCTTCTTTTCATCATGTGTGTAGTCAGGGATATCAATGACCGCAAAACGTGATAGAAGAGGTGAGCTTATCTGATCCTTGAAGTTGGCTGTGGCAATCGGATATACGCCAACTGTAGGGATGAGACATTCCATATAATTATCAGTGAATCCGAGATTATCAAGCAGTGTCAGGAGAACATCTGCCGGATTGGCTCCGTTGCCCTTACCCGCTGTAGCCTTATCGAGCTCATTTATAATGAATACAAGGTTAGATTCACCCGCCATGTTGAAGGCTTCCATGATTATACCCGGCTTTGCGTTAGAGTAGATTCTTGAACTTCCCGTAAGCTGCTCGGCATCATTGATTGAACTCATGTCGAGAGTTGTCCATGGCAGCTTAAGAATCTTGGCGATAAGGTATGCAATCTGTGACTTACCGGTTCCCGCAGGACCTACAAGAAGAATTCCGTATGCAGGAAGAGTATGTGTACGGTTAATCTGTATGATAGTCTCGATAATACGCTGCTTTACACTTTCCATGCCAAATAACTCTTCATCAAGTATGCGTCTCGCTTCTAGCGGGTCAATCGACTCAAAATAGCTTCCCTTCCACTTAATATTAAGCATTATTGAAAGCGCACGCTGCGCATGGCGGCGTTCCTCCGGAGTAACCTCACTTGAACGTGCAACAGCGAGATTGCGGCGCGCCCAGAGACGTATATTCTCAGGGAGAGTGATTCCGGCGCAGTTAAGAAAATCAGAAATACTCGTTATGCTTGTAAGCTTCATGTTGTCGCCCGACTCATCATCATCTTCATCAGATACGGATTCAGCAACGGCGCTGCTCTCAAGCAGGCGTTCAATCATAAACTGAAGGAAGCCATCCTCGGAAGAAAGCTTCTGGCTGTTATTAAAGGCAACCTCGCGTATTCTGTATACTGCATAGCCGTCGGCAGTATTGTCACCTGTAAGCTTAACCTTAATGCGGTTTTCACCAAGCCACTTTATAAGGCTTGTAAAACGTGAGTCAATCTTGAGAATATTGCTTGTGATTACATTATTGTCAATCTGAAACTCAAAAGCTGTCTTCTTGAAAGGGTTAGCGAATATGCCGACAGAATTGTGCTCCCACTTCTCCTGTGAATTATCAAGAATAAGAATAGGATTTTCAACAGTAGCAGTATTGCTGTTTGAACTGAATGTTGTGTATGTGCACTCAAATGTGTCAGATGTCTTTGGTGCACTCTTTGAATCATATACTAGCATTGTGCTGGCTCCTCAAAATGTATTTTCATTATAATATCACATTTCATCAGAGTTCACAATTTGAACATAAAAAAATCACAATTTAGCCATTGACCCTGAAGTGGGGTTCAATGTTATTATATCAAAAGCTAAAATTTATGCCAAAGGCAGGGCGCTTTACCTTAAGGGTGAAGAACTTGGCTATTGGGACTAAAGGAACTAAATACCAAATTGTAAATCCCCTGTGGATATCGTATAATTAGCATAACAATATATGTGAAGCGATAGTCATGGGGGATTTTTGTGACTGATATTTTACAAATATAACTTTGGAGGTATATATGGGAATATGCAGTGATATGAAAAGAGATATAAAAACGGCACTTGGGGAGATTAAACCGCAGCTCGTGCTCAAAAATGCAACATATCTCAATGTGTTCACCAATGAATTCCTCAAGGGAGATATTGCAATATCGGACGGTATCTTTGCGGGAATAGGCGAATATAGCGGTGAACACGAGATAGATGCATCTGATTATACCATAGTTCCGGGATTCATAGACGGTCACATGCACCTTGAAAGTTCGATTATTACACCGGCGGAATATGCAAAGGCTGTCATACATCACGGAACATCGGCGGTCATTGCAGATCCGCATGAGATTGCCAATGTATGCGGCAAAGCAGGAATAGACTATATGATTGAAGCATCGGATAATCTTCCGGTAGATGTGTATTTTATGGTACCTTCATGTGTGCCGGCAACGCAATTTGATGAGACAGGGTACGGAATAGATCACAAAAATGTTAAAAAGTACCTTGATAATGAAAGAGTGCTCGGACTTGCCGAGATGATGAATTATCCCGGAGTTATTACATGTGACAGGGAAGTTATAAAAAAGATGGCAGCCGCGCGCAAAAAAGATACAATTATTGACGGCCATGCGCCGGGACTTACAGGAAAGCAGCTTGCAGCTTACGTTACGGCGGGAGCAATGTCTGGCCATGAGTGCAGTGAGAGTGCAGAAGCGATAGAGAAGATGAGGGCAGGACAGTGGATAATGATTCGTGAAGGAACGGCCGTTAAGAATCTTAAGAAGCTTGTCAGCCTGCTTGATGACAGATATTACAGAAGATGTATGCTTGTTACGGATGACCGCCATCCGGGAGATCTGAAGACGGAAGGACATATAGATAATATAATAAGGAAAGCAATATCTCTTGGTGCAAAGCCTGAGAATGTATACACGGCAGCTTCATTTAACGCGGCATCGTATTTTGGACTTAAGAGAACCGGGGCGATTGCTCCCGGATACAAGGCGGACTTTGTCATTCTCGAGGATATAAATGCAGTTAAGATAGACTCCGTATATAAGAATGGCGTGAGGATGAGCCAGCACAAAAGGTTAACAAAAGAATGCCGCGCAATGTTCACAAATAAGGCTGAACAGATGAAAAATGTTGATAAATCAGGCATAAAAGATACAGTACATATCGCAAAACTGACAGCCGAAAGTCTTAAGACACCATCCGAAGAGGCAAAAGTGATAGGCGTTGTTGAAGGAGAACTTCTGACAACAGACTGCGGAACAGCCTCAGGAATTAATGTGAAAAAAGATATACTTAAGCTTTGTGTTGTAGAGAGGCATCATGCAACAGGGCATATCGGAGTTTGCTATGTTAAAGGATATAAGCTCAAAGAAGGTGCGGTTGCAACGAGCATTGCACATGACTCACACAACATAATTGCGGTTGGCGCAAGTGACAGTGATATACTTCTTGCAATCAGGACGATAGAGCGCATGCATGGCGGAATGGCTGTAGTCAATAATGGAAGAGTGCTGGCAGAACTGGCGCATCCTGTTGCGGGACTTATGTGTGAACTTGACGTATCAAAAGCACAGAAAAAGCTTGACGGGCTTAAGAGCGCGGCATATGGACTTGGAGCAGGTAAAGGCATAGATCCGTTCATGACATTATCATTTATAAGTCTGCCCGTAATACCGAAGCTGCGCCTTACAAGCCTGGGCGTTGTGGATGTGGATAAATTCAGTATTATAGGGTGAATTTTCACATTGCAGCTTATATAGTAAAATGTTATTATAATCTTTAGGTTTAAAAATATTTTACAATAGGAGACGTGTGATGGACAATTCAAATGAACCGATTTACGATGCGCGCAAACTGGGAATTCCGAAGATGCTTATTCTCGGAATTCAGCACATGTTTGCAATGTTTGGTGCAACAATTCTTGTACCTATTCTTGTGGCAGGATATTTTAGTGCTGCATGTGGTGAGCCGATAACAAGCGGTCTTACCGTAGCGGTAACACTTTTCTGCGCAGGTGTGGGAACACTTATATTCCACGTATGTTCTAAGTTCGAGGTACCGGCGTTCTTAGGATCATCGTTTGCATTCCTTGGAGGTTTCTACACAGTGGCTAACCTTAACACAGGAATGTATGCCGGCATGAGCGCCAATGATAAGGTAGCATATGCATGTGGCGGTATAGTAATTGCAGGACTTCTTTATCTTGTTGTTGCAATTATATTCAAGTTTGTAGGCGTGAACAGGGTAATGAGATTCCTCCCGCCTGTAGTTACGGGACCTATCATTATATGTATAGGACTTTCACTTGCACCTTCGGCAATCAGTAATGCATCTACTAACTGGCTTCTTGCAGTAGTTGCACTTGCAGTAATTATCATATTCAACATATGGGGCAAGGGAATGTTTAAGATTATCCCAATCCTTATGGGCGTGCTTATATCATATGGATTTGCGCTGATTCTGAATGCGTGTGGTGTTACTAATCCGGACGGTTCGGCAATAATCGATTTTACATCTGTTGCCGCAGCAAACTGGGTAGGTATTCCTAAGTTCCAGTTATGCAAGTTCGATGTTACGGCAATCCTTGTAATGGCACCTATTGCCATTGCTACAATGATGGAGCATGTTGGAGATATGTCTGCAATATCTGCAACAGTAGGTAAGAACTTTATTGAGGAGCCGGGACTTCACCGCACAATTATGGGTGACGGACTTGCAACAGCATTTGCCGGTCTTATCGGTGGCCCAGCCAATACTACATACGGCGAGAATACAGGTGTTCTTGAGCTGTCTAAGGTATATGATCCGAGAGTAATCAGAATAGCAGCGGTATTTGCAATAGTTCTTTCATTTATACCTAAGTTTTCAGCCATTATCTCAACAATGCCGACAGCAATCATCGGTGGTGTATCATTCATGCTCTACGGTATGATTTCTGCAATCGGTGTGCGTAATGTTGTAGAGAATAAGGTTGATCTTACAAAGTCAAGAAATCTTATTATCGCAGGTGTTATATTTGTATGCGGACTTGGTTTTTCTAACGGACTTACATTTACAATCGGAGGAACATCAATTACACTTACAGCACTCGCAGTAGCAGCAATCGCAGGTATTCTTCTTAATGCAATCCTTCCAGGCAATGATTACATGTTCGGCAAGAATCCGGAAGGGGACAGAAGCCGCGGTGTATACGTATCAAACAGTGACGAAGAAGAGAAGTAAAGTTATAAAGAGAGGTTTTTACAATGAATAATATGGACAATGTAGTTATTTTTAATCATCCGCTGATTCAGCATAAGATTTCTATTCTCAGAGATAAGCATACAGGTACTAATGAGTTCCGTAAGCTTGTAGAAGAGATAGCCATGCTTGAAGGCTTTGAGGCACTTTCAGATCTTCCTGTAAAGGATGTAGAGATTGAGACTCCGATTGAAAAATGTATGACACCTATGATAGCAGGAAGAAAGCTCGCAGTAGTTCCTATTCTTCGTGCGGGTCTTGGAATGGTTGAAGGTATTCTTGCACTTGTTCCTTCAGCAAAAGTAGGTCATATCGGTATGTACCGTGATGAAAAGACACATGAGCCACAGGAATATTACTGCAAGCTTCCTGATCCTATTGAGGAGAGGACAATCGTTGTGTGTGATCCTATGCTTGCAACAGGCGGCTCGGCAGTTGATGCAATCGACCAGATTAAGAAGCATGGCGGTAAGAATATCAAGTTCATGTGTATTATAGCAGCACCGGAAGGACTTGAGAGACTTCACAAGGCACATCCTGACATCCAGATTTATGTAGGACATCTTGACAGAGAGCTCAATGAGAACGCATATATCTGCCCGGGTCTCGGAGATGCCGGAGACAGAATCTTCGGTACAAAATAAGATATTTGTCATATATTATAGTATATCTGAATATATGAAAGGTATTACTATATGGCAAGATTTACTAATCAGGCACAGCTGCGTTACGGCAATGCTGTCGCCAATTCTAACATTGCAGTAGGTGAGATACTCGAGGTGCTTGCTGCAACCAAGCTTGCTGTCCGCCAGACGTATGGACAGAATGACAGCGTAACTTATATCATAAGCATTGTTAATTCAGGGACAGCGGCAATTAACGGACTTACCATTACGGACAATCTCGGAGCATACCGGTTTAATGCATTAACACTTACACCACTTACGTATATTGAAGGTACGGTCAATTATTATGTTAATGGTACAGCACAGCCGACACCGGCAGTAACTCCGGGCCCTCCGCTGACGGTGACAGGAATTAATGTTCCGGCAGGCGGCAATGTAACAGTTGTATATGAAGCGGCTGTTAATGAGTATGCACCTATTGCATCAGGAGCAGAATTGACAAATGCTGCAGTCATAACCGGCGGAGGAATAACACCGATAACAGTATCTGATACAGTAGAAGTTGAGACAGCTCCTCTTCTTACAATTACCAAGTCGGTAAGTCCTGTACCGGTTACTGAAAATGGCACTCTGACATATACATTTCTCATACAGAATATGGGAAATGCGCCGGCAGATGCTGCTACAGGAGTTGAAGTTACAGAATCATTTGATCATCTCCTCAGAGGACTTGCGGTGTCTTTCAAT
>CAMBEF010000111.1 GCA_945865495.1 uncultured Bacteroides sp.
GTATACTTATGCTCAACACAGTTCTTACCGTGCGTGCACATCAGGCTAATTCACATAAAGATATCGGCTGGGAACAGTTTACAGATGCCGCAATCAGAGTTCTCAATACTATTGACAGACCCATTGTTTTTATATTATGGGGCGCTCCTGCACAGCGCAAGGATAGTATGCTGAACAATCCAAAGCATCTTATTCTGAAGGCACCGCATCCAAGTCCACTCTCAGCGTACCGTGGATTTTTCGGCAGCAAGCCTTTCAGTAAGACGAATGAATTCCTTATTGCTAATGGTATTGAACCGATTGACTGGCAGAGTTAGATACTGCCGATAATCAGATATACTAAAAAGCTTCTGCATGATGATTATATTACATCATGCAGAAGCTTTTTATTGTCCAAATCTTATCTAATCTAATTGATTAAAGGTTGAATCCAAAGTACTTAACTGCGTTGTTGTATGAGATACCCTCAACAATCTCCTTGAGAGCCTTCATATCTGCAGGATACTCACCGTTCTCAACCCATCCGCCGATAAGCTCACACATAATTCTTCTGAAGTACTCATGTCTTGTGTAAGACAGGAAGCTTCTTGAATCTGTAAGCATACCGATGAAGTTGCCAAGAAGGCTTAAGTTAGCAAGTGATGTCATCTGATTAGTCATTCCAACCTTATGATCATTGAACCACCATGCTGAACCCTGCTGAATCTTACCAACAGCCTTTGAATCCTGGAAGCATCCGATAACAGTACCGATTGCTGCATTAACTGATGGATTCAGTGAGTAGATGATTGTCTTAGGAAGCTCATCTGTAATGTTAAGAGCATTAAGGAACTGAGCCATCTCCTGTGAACAGTCATATGTGTTGATGCAGTCATATCCTGTATCAGGACCAAGCTGATTATAACGGAGTGTGTTGTTATCACGGATTGTGCCATAGTGAAGCTGCATAGCCCATCCGAGCTTGTTGTACTCCTTACCTACTGCAACCATGAATGCTGTCTTGAACTGATTCTTCTCAAGCTCTGTAAGAGTCTCACCCTTAAGTCTCTTAGCAAAAATAGCTTCAACCTCTGCCTCTGTAGCAGGCTTGTACATTACATACTCGAGAGCGTGATCTGAAGCACGGCATCCGTAAGAATCAAAGAATGCCATTCTCTTGCGGAGAGCATCCATAAGTCCCTTGAATGAGTTGACTTCTACGTTGCTTACTTCTGAAAGCTTAGCGATGTAGTCAAGATATTCAGGCTTCTCAATATTCATGGCCTTGTCAGGTCTCCATGCAGGAAGTACCTGTACGTCAAATGTAGGATCTTCAGCAATCTGCTTATGGTACTCAAGAGTATCAATAGGATCATCTGTTGTACAGATAAGAGTAACATTAGACTGCTTAATAAGATTACGTACTGTCATTGAGTCTTCCTGAAGCTTTGCATTGCAAAGATTCCATACTTCCTCAGCTGTATCGCCGTTAAGAATTCCATGATATCCAAAATATCTCTGGAGTTCAAGATGGCTCCAGTGGTACAGTGGGTTACCGATAGCCTTTGTAAGAGTCTCAGCCCACTTCTGGAACTTTTCTCTGTCAGGTGCATCACCTGTGATATAGTATTCGTCTACTCCGTTTGTACGCATCTGGCGCCACTTATAATGGTCACCGCCAAGCCATACCTGAGTAATATTCTCGAACTTTCTGTCCTCTGCAATCTCCTTTGGATTGATGTGGCAGTGATAGTCAAGAATCGGCATCTTCTCAGCATACTCGTGGAAGAGTGTCTGAGCTGTTGGTGTTGAAAGTAAGAAATCCTTGTCCATGAACTGTTTCATGTTTTGAAATCCTCCTGTCTAAATTATTCTTTATTATAATGTTAATTATAATACAAATATTATTAAATGCAATTATAGAAAATCTAAAAATCAGTAGTTCCACGCCTTACCAGATTGGCAGGTATTACAGTCTCCCCTGAATAAGCTTCACTTCCCGCAAATACCTTCATAAGCCTGTCAACAGCAGTAGTGCACAGCTCCTC
Source organism: uncultured Bacteroides sp. (assembly GCA_945865495.1). Classification (GTDB taxonomy): domain Bacteria; phylum Bacillota; class Clostridia; order Lachnospirales; family Lachnospiraceae; genus Bacteroides_F. The sequence continues at coordinate 2,028 of CAMBEF010000111.1, forward strand.
GAGCCTTGTATCAATAGATGTTATCTCGGGCTCAGTGCATATGGCAAGCATCGAATCATTATATCCGACAATCGACAGCTCATCAGGAATGCTTATGTGGCTTGCAAGCGCATACTTGACAGCACCTACCGCAAGTGAATCATCAGATGTTATAACGGCATCAAAATTCTCTCCGCTGTCATGAAGATGCGACAGATATTCCTTGGCGCGTATGATATTCTTAGTGCAAAGATGTATAAAATTAGGGCGCACGTCAATATCATTGGCGCTAAGAGCGTCTTTATATCCCATAAGCTTATTAAGACCACTGTGTGATGTGCTTGTATACAGATATACAATGTCAGTCCTTCCGCTCTTTATCATCTGGGATGTCACTGAATATACAGCAGCATAGTCGTTACATATTATAGAATAAATATTATGCCCCGCCAGATGTCCGTTTATAAGAAATATCGGAAGCGAAGCCGCTGCGTCGGTTATATATCTGTTATCGTCAGAATCCGGATTGCTGCTCAGGAACTTGGAACCGACTATTATAATTGCATCAACGCGTTTTGACATAAGCAGTTCGAGCGACTGCTGCTTGCTCGAAAGGTTGCCTCCGGTACAGCACAGCATGGAATCATAACCATTGTTTCTTAATTCCCTCTGAAGATAGAAAATTGCATTGGCAATATACATATCTGATGAATCAGTGCACATTATGCCGATTGTCTTCATGGTATTAAGTCCGAGACCGCGTGCAAATACATTGGGCGTATAACCAAGCTCGTCCATAACACGTAAGACCTTGTCACGGGTCTTTGCGCTTACACTCTGATTACCGTTAAGGACACGTGATACGGTTGCAATTGAAACGCCGGCTTTGGCCGATACATCATATATGTTCATAGTATCATATCCTTTCATCAGAGTACCGTAAGTATTAAATGTAAGTGCTTACATTTAAGTCTATTATACTATGTCATCAGGCATGTTACAAGAAATATTTTATTTTATTGCATTAATAACGCTGTTATGGCATAATAAATATTAAAGGAAAATTAATAACATTAAATTTCCATAAAATTCAAACGGAGGATAGTATAATGACTATTAAGGAAAGAAATCTCGCAGTTTCAATCATCCTTTCAATTGTAACATGCGGCATCTATGGTCTTTACTGGTTTGTAAAGCTTACAGATGAGACTAAGTATCTTACAGGAACAGACGGGGCAGATGGTATCGTCGCACTTCTTCTTACTCTCGTAACATGCGGCATCTATGGATGGTATTGGAATTACAAGCTTGGTGAGAGGGTAGATATGCTTAAGAAGAACAGAGGCCAGGAATCAACAAGTTCACCTGTCCTTTTCATCATCCTTGCAATCTTCGGGCTTGGTATTGTCAATTATGTAATTGCACAGAGCGAGCTTAACAACTATGCTAACGCATAAGTTCATATTAACAACATAACAATTATGAGTAACAGATTATTAAGAGTAATAAGAATATATATATTGCTGGCACTTATTGCTGTGGCATATTACATATTCTACACATGGTCGGGGTATGGAATTCCTTGTCTTTTCAGAACAATTACGGGGTTTTCATGCCCCGGTTGTGGTATAAGCCGGATGTTTGCGGCACTTTTAAAAGGCAATATAAAAGAAGCCTTTGAATATAACCAGTTTGTCTTTGTCATGCTTCCGGCCGCCATATTGTATGCCATCCGTTATACATATTATTACGTGCGTGATGGAAGATGCCGTGACGGGCGTATAATGACATGCATTGATTGGGTTGTTGCTGCAGCATTTATCATATTTGGCGTAATGCGTAATATTGTATTGTAATTTGAGATTTATGATGATAAAATTAAATAAATAAAAATTTCGTTGACTTATTGCGGCTATGATTGTAATATATCAATGTAAGCGCTTACATTACATAAAAGCGTATTACGTATTTTCCGCGTAATAGTGAACGGAGTTAATTAAAGGGGACAACCCCTATAAGAAAAAGGAGAATAAAATGCAGAGATTAAACAAATCAATCACACATGCAGTTGACAGACCTGTTAAGGTTATGCAGTTTGGTGAGGGTAACTTCCTGAGAGCATTCGTTGATTACATCTTTGATGTAACAAATGAGAAGACAGATTTCAATGGCGGCGTTGTTATTGTTAAGCCTATTGAATTCGGTAATCTGGATCGTTTCCATGATCAGGAGTGCCAGTATACTCTTCAGTTAAGAGGATTTGAGAACGGACAGCCTAAGAAGATTACACGTATTATTACTTCTGTTGTTGATGCTGTTGCAGCTATTGAAGACTATGACAAGTATATGGAGTATGGTCTTTGCGACACATTAAGATTCATCGTTTCTAATACAACAGAGGCAGGAATCGTATTTGATGAGACTGACAAGTTTGATGCAAAGCCACCAAAGACATATCCTGGTAAGCTTACAAAGCTTCTCTATGAGAGATATAAGAAGTTCGATGGCGCTAAGGATAAGGGTATCATCCTTATTCCATGTGAGCTTATTGCAGATAATGGTATTGAGCTTAAGAAGTGCATTGATAAGTTCATTGACCTCTGGAATCTTGAAGACGGATTCAAGAAGTGGATTGACGAGGCATGTTCATTCTGCCCAACACTTGTTGACCGTATCGTTCCTGGTTACCCAAGAGATGAAGCTGAGGAACTTTGCAAGGAGTTCGGTTATGAGGATCAGCTTATCGATACAGCAGAGACATTCGGTCTTTGGGTAATCGAGAGTGACCCTAACCTTCCACTTGATCAGCTTCGCAAGGAGCTTCCATTCGAGAAGGCAGGCCTTAACGTAGTATTTACTAAGGATCATCATCCATACAAGGAAAGAAAGGTTAGAATCCTTAACGGCTCACATACATCATTTGTTCTTGCATCATATCTTGCAGGCAATGATATTGTTAAGCAGTCAATGGATGACCCAACAATCCGTAAGTACATGGAGGAGACACTCTTTAATGAGGTTATTCCTACACTTTCACTTCCAGAAGATGAGTGTAAGACATTTGCTAACGCTGTAATCGAGAGATTCCAGAATCCATTTGTTAAGCATAAGCTTCTTGATATTTCACTTAACTCAGTATCTAAGTGGGAAGCACGTTGCTTACCTTCATTCCTTGGATATGTAGACAAGTTTGGTAAGCTTCCTAAGTACCTTACATTCTCAATCGCAGCACTTATGAGCTTCTACTCAACAACAGAAGTTGGTGAAGTTAATGGTGGACGTTGCCTTATCGGTGACCGTAACGGAGAGAAGTACAACATCCGCGATGATCAGTTCGTACTTGACTTCTTCATTGAGAATTCTACAAAGTCACCTAGAGAATTTGCTCAGGCTTACCTTAGCAATACAAAGTTCTTCGGTGGTAAGGATATTTCAAAGGTTGACGGTCTTGTTGAGACTGTTGCTGAGTACATCACAGACATCCGCGAAAGAGGAATGCGTGCTGTAGTTACAGACCTTGTTAATGCATAATTAACCGCGAATTGCTTAATTTGATTTAAAAGTGAAAAGTGAAAAGATTATCTTTTTGCTTTTCACTTTTTTAATAAGCGCTTATATGTAATGAAAGACCAATATTTCATGAATGGAGACCTATATGCAGGATTTTATTAAGATTAACGTTAATGATAATGTTGCTGTTGCCCTCAAGCCAATTGCCAAGGGAACAACTGTTGATGTTGCCGGAACAACAGTAACTATGGTAGAAGATATTCCTCAGGGACATAAGTTTGTAATCAAGGCTATTAAGAAAGGTGACCCTGTAATAAAGTACGGTTTCAGAATCGGATTTGCACAGGCAGACATTCCTGTCGGAGCATGGGTTCATACTCATAACCTTAAGACAGGTCTTGGAGAACTCCTCGAATATACTTATGAACCGGAAGGACATAAGGATGTTGAGCCTACAGAGGCTGCTTACTTTGACGGATACATGAGAGAGAACGGCAAGGTTGGTGTGCGTAATGAGGTATGGATCATCCCTACAGTAGGATGCGTTAACTCTATTGCAAGAGCCATCGAAGCTACAGCAAGAGCCAATAAGCCGGAGGGTGTTGATGAGGTTGTAGCATTTACACATCCTTACGGATGTTCACAGACAACTGAGGATCAGGAGAATACACGTAAGGTTCTTGCAGACCTTATTAATCATCCTAATGCAGGTGCTGTACTTGTACTCGGACTTGGCTGTGAGAACAGCAGAATAGAAGTGCTCAAGGATTATATCGGTGAGGTTAATCCTGACAGAGTTAAGTTCCTTCAGGTTCAGGACGTTGCCAATGAGCAGGAAGAAGCTGAAAAGATAATGAAGGAGCTTATGGCTTATGCGGCTGCCTTCAAGAGAGAAAAGGTTAATGCCAAGGAGCTTATCATTGGTATGAAGTGCGGTGGTTCTGATGGTCTTTCAGGTATCACAGCTAACCCAACAGTAGGTCTTTTCTCTGATATGCTTGTATCAAAGGGTGGTACAACAATCCTTACAGAGGTTCCTGAGATGTTTGGCGCAGAGACAATTCTTATGAACAGATGTGCCAATAAGGAGCTCTTTGAGAAAACTGTTCACCTCATCAATGATTTCAAGGAATACTTCATTAAGAACGGACAGGAGATATATGAGAACCCATCACCTGGTAACAAGGATGGCGGTATCACAACTCTTGAGGACAAGTCACTCGGCTGTACACAGAAGTCAGGAAGTTCCCTTGTAAAGGGCGTACTTGCTTACGCAGAGCCTGTTACTACTAAGGGACTCAACCTTCTGAGCGCTCCGGGCAATGACCTTGTTGCAGCTACAGCATGTGCAGCATCAGGCGCACAAATGGTTCTGTTTACAACAGGACGTGGAACACCATTTGCATCACCTGTTCCTACAGTCAAGATTGCCACTAACTCAAGACTTGCAGGCAATAAGAGCAATTGGATTGACTTCAATGCGGGAAGAATCGTTACAGATGACCTTCCGCTTGAGGATGCAGCCAAGGAACTGTTCCAGCTTGTACTTGATGTTGCATCAGGCAAGAAGGTTAAGGCTGAGATAGCAGGATTCCATGACCTTGCAATCTTTAAGCAGGGCGTAACTCTGTAATTATGTAACACTGTAATTATATATTTGTAAAGTAAAAACCGGACATATGAACTGAATCATCTGTCCGGTTTTTTGCCTGTTTTACAG
>CAMBEF010000112.1 GCA_945865495.1 uncultured Bacteroides sp.
CTGTCCACATCATATGATGATATATGCTAACAGAATGCACTCATACAAGGATCTCCCTATCAGAATCGGTGAGATAGCACATGACTTCAGATACGAGTCAAGCGGTACTCTTAAGGGAATTGAGAGAGGCAGACATTTCTGCCAGAATGATGAACACATCTTTGTGACACCTGAGCAGATAGAGGATGAATTCAAACAGGTAGTTGACCTCATCTTCAGCACATACAAGGATTTCGGTATCACAGATTACCGTTGTGTACTTTCACTCAGAGACCCTGCGGACAAGGTTAAGTACCATGATGATGATGAGATGTGGAACAAGGCAGAGAATGCACTCAGAACAGTTCTTAACGATCTTGGAATCGAATATACTGAGGAGATTGGTGAGGCAGCATTCTACGGACCTAAGCTTGATGTTAATGTTAAGCCGGCAGTAGGTAACGAATATACACTTTCAACATGCCAGCTTGATTTCTGTCTCCCGGCTAAGTTCAATCTGACATACATTGACAAGGACGGCGAGAAGAAGACACCTGTAGTTCTTCATAGAGCAATCCTTGGTTCACTTGATAGATTCATGGCTTACATCCTTGAAGAGACAAAGGGTAATCTTCCTACATGGCTTGCACCTGTCCAGGTAAGAGTAATGCCTGTTAAGACAGACAACGAAGAGCTTATGGAATATGCTCATGAGATCTGCAATGCTCTTGAAGAGAAGAATGTAAGAGTTGAGCTTGATGACAGAGGCGAGAAGCTCGGCTACCGTATGCGTGAGGGTCAGATTCAGAAGGTTCCATACCTTCTTGTTATCGGCTTTAACGAGAAGGAGAACAGAACAGTATCATACAGACTTCACGGTGAGGCTGACACAACAGTACTCGGACTTGATGAGTTTGTAGAGAAGATAGACAGCGAGATTAAGAACAAGGTTCATTAATTGGTTCACTGCTTCGTTAATAAGATAAAGTAAAAAGCACCACCATCTAAGGCACGCGATTGTGCCGGGATGGTGGTGCTTTTACATATATATGGATTTATACTTAAATATCCCAATTATTTTGAAAACTATTTTGAAGCCGCTGCAGCCTCCATATTCTTAGGAAGCACAAGGTTGAGGATTATAGCCACAATGAATACAACAGCAACACAGTTCTCCGCGAACACTGTCTTGATGATATGTGGGAATATGTCGAATATCTCAGGTACCTGTGTGAATCCGATTCCTACGCTTAATGACAGGGCAGCTATTGTAATATTACGCTGTGAGTAGCCGCATTTGCTTATCATCTGGAGACCGCTGATTACAATGTTACCGAACATCATTATTGTACATCCTCCAAGTACTGCATCGGGAAGCGTAGCAAGCAGTGAACCGAGAATAGGGAATATACCTGCAAGAATCATGATTACGGCACCTGTTGCAATTGCAAAACGGTTAACTACCTTAGTCATGGCTACAAGACCTACATTCTGGCTGAATGATGTGATAGGCAGACAGCCGAATACTGATGAGAGTGCACTTATGAATCCGTCACAGGCAATTGAACCTGATGTCTCCTTAAGTGTAGCATCGCGTCCGAGACCTGTTGCTGCAAGAGCAGAGGTATCGCCGATTGTCTCTGTTGCAGATACAAGGAATATCAGTGTTACTGATACTATTGCGTTCAGGTTGAATTCAGGCTTAAAAGGCATAAAAGACGGTAATGCAATAATTGCGCTGCCATGCAGTGCAGAGAAATCAACAACACCGAGGAATATGGCAATAATGTAACCGACCACAAGTCCGAAAAGTACTGAAAGCTGTTTCATGTAGGATTTTGCAAATATATTAAAGAGTATGCAGCACAGCAGAGTTACCGTACCGAGAATCCAGTTGGTGGCTGAACCGAAGGCTTCACTTCCGCTGCCGCCGCCGAATGAAGCAGCACCAACAGACAGCAGTGAGAAGCCGATTGCCGTAACAACGCTGGCAGCAACAATAGGAGTGATGAGCTTTATCCAGTACCGGGCAAACAGACCGAGACAGCCTTCTATCAGACCGCCGATAAGCACTGCACCTACGATTGCATTATAGCCGTAGGTTGGTCCGAGATAACAGAATATTGAAACAAATGTAAAGCTGATGCCAATTACTATAGGAAGTCCGGAACCCAGCCTGAATATAGGGAAGAGCTGGATAAGAGTTCCTATTCCGGCAATAAGCATGGCACTCTGGATGAGAATTGCCGACTGCTCGGTTGTAAGACCGCTGGCACTTGCAACAATGAATATAGGTGCGATGTTGGCTACAAACATTGCAAGAATATGCTGCAATCCAAATGGAACTGCCTGATGCAGTGATACCTTGCCGTCAAGCTTGTAGAGATTATTTATCGAAGTATTCGAAGTATTTGAAGTATTTTTGTGTTTTCGTCCATTGAATTATTCTCCATATATTTTCATACAATCATTATTACTGTTCTCTGAAGCTTATTGTTCCGTCTTCAGCATTCATGCTGTCAACAATTGCAAGAGACTCAAGGTGGTATCCAAGGTTGCGTATGATACGTCCGCCTGACTGAAAGCCCTTTTCAATTGCAATGCCGATACCTTCAACAGTTGCACCGGATTCATTCACAATAGAGATAAGACCCTGAAGGGCGCATCCGTTGGCAAGAAAGTCATCAATGATAAGCACATGATCTTCCGGGTTTAAGAACTTCTTAGAGACAATAACATTGTTTTTGCACTTGTGTGTAAATGATTCAACCTCGGCAACGTATACTTCTCCTTCTATATTAATGCTCTTTGATTTCTTGGCAAATACAACAGGTACGTCAAAATGTCTTGCAACTATGCATGCAATACCAATGCCTTATGCTTCAATAGTAAGAATCTTGTTAATGTCGGCATCAGCAAAACGACGCTTGAATTCTGCACCTATCTCATCGAAAAGTCTGATGTCCATCTGGTGGTTAAGGAAGCTGTCAACCTTAAGCACATTACCTTCTTTTACAATTCCGTCTTTTGCAATTCTTTCTTCTAAAAAGTTCATATCGTGTACACTCCTGTTAATGTTAAAACTATATAAAATATAACTTACCACATACGGGAAGTGTAAGCAATAAAAAATAATTTGCAAGTTTTTGTTGCAATCCCATTATAGTGTGATAGAATATTAAAGTTGCAAAAAATATTTTTATTTGACATTTGATAGGAAGCCCTTCAATTAACAGGGCAGGAAAGGATTAAAGATGAGAACTAAGCGCGAGGACGTAAGAAACATTGCAATTATAGCCCACGTTGACCATGGTAAGACAACGCTTGTAGATCAGCTTCTTAAGCAGAGCGGTACATTCCGTGCCAATCAGGAAGTAGCAGAGCGTGTTATGGACTCTAATGATATTGAGCGTGAGAGAGGTATCACAATCTTATCTAAGAACACTGCCATTAATTATAACGGAACAAAGATTAACATTATCGATACTCCGGGACATGCTGATTTTGGTGGTGAGGTAGAGCGTGTACTCAAGATGGTTAATGGTGTTGTCCTTGTAGTAGATGCATATGAAGGCGTAATGCCTCAGACAAAGTTCGTTCTTCAGAAAGCACTTGAGCTTGAGCTTTCAGTTATCGTATGTATTAATAAGATAGACAGACCTGAGGCAAGACCTCAGGAAGTTATAGATGAGATTCTTGAGTTATTTATCGACCTTGATGCTAATGATGACCAGCTTGACTGTCCGTTTGTATTTGCATCAGCAAAGTCAGGCTTTGCAGTGCTTGACCTCGATGATGAGCGCAAGGATATGACACCACTGTTTGAGACTATTGTCAACAGCATTCCAGCACCGGAGGGTGATCCTGATGCTCCTACACAGGTACTTATAAGCACAATCGATTATAATGATTATGTAGGACGTATAGGTGTTGGTAAGGTTGATAACGGTTCAATCAAGGTTAATCAGGAAGTAATGCTTGTTAACCATCATGACCCTGATTTCCGTAAGAGAGTTAAGATTAATAAGCTCTATGAGTTTGAAGGACTTAATAAGGTGGAAGTCAACGAGGCTAAGATTGGCTCTATCGTAGCTATTTCAGGTATTCCTGATATCAGAATCGGTGATACAATCTGCTCAGTAGATAACCCTGTAGCAATACCTTTCCAGAAGATATCAGAGCCTACACTGTCAATGGATTTCATGGTTAATGACAGCCCGCTTGCAGGTCAGGAAGGTAAGTTCGTAACATCAAGACATATAAGAGACAGACTTTTCCGCGAACTCAACACAGATGTCAGCCTTCGTGTTGAGGAGAATGAAGGAATGGATTCATTCAAGGTATCAGGACGTGGTGAGCTCCATCTCTCAGTACTTATCGAGAACATGCGCCGTGAAGGCTTTGAGTTTGCAGTAAGTAAGGCAGAGGTTCTCTATCATTATGATGAGAGAGGAAGAAAGCTTGAGCCAATCGAGCTTGCGTATGTTGATGTCCCTGAAGAATTCTCAGGAAGCGTAATCCAGAAGCTCAGCCAGCGTAAGGGTGAACTTCTTGGTATGACACCTATCAATGGCGGTTATACAAGACTTCAGTTCTCAATTCCATCAAGAGGCCTTATAGGTTATCGTGGTGAGTTTATGACAGATACAAAGGGTAATGGTATTCTTAATACTTCATTTGAAGGATATGAGGAGTACAAGGGTGATATCCAGTATAGAAAGCAGGGTTCACTTATAGCATATGAGTCAGGCGAAGCAATAACATACGGTCTGTTCAATGCTCAGGAGCGTGGACAGCTCTTTATCGGGCCAGGCGAGAAGGTATATGCCGGAATGATAGTTGGTGAGAACCCGCGTGCTGAGGACATTGAGGTTAACGTTTGTAAGACAAAGCATCTTACCAACACAAGATCTTCAAGCTCAGATGAGGCTCTCAGACTTGTACCGCCTAAGATATTAAGCCAAGAGCAGGCACTTGATTATATTGATACGGATGAGCTTCTTGAGGTAACTCCTAAGTCACTTAGAATCCGCAAGAAGATACTTGATTCGACGCAGCGCTACAGAGCTAACCGCAAGTAATCACTGCATAAGATTCAATGAATCACAATATGATAATCCTCTTACAACAGCGTGAATACTGGTGTGAGGGGATTTTTATTTTATCAAAAATTAAAAATCTTAACCGAAAATTTACTTGTGATTCTTCTGTGAAATGTTACAATATGTAGAGTATTTGGTGTATTATATCAAATATGGTCGACAAGATATTGTAGACAAAACTACCATATTTGGAATATGCTTATTAAGCGCGCAATATAGTAGAATGAGAAGAACGAAGGGAGAAATCAAAATGGTAGACAAGGTAATAGAAAATAACAAGGTATGTATTGTTGGCAAAATCGTATCTGAGTTTCAGTATAGTCACGAGGTATTTGGAGAAGGATTTTATATCGTAAATGTGTCAGTTAACAGACTTAGTAATATGGCAGATGTTATTCCTCTCATGATCTCGGAGAGACTTATTGATGTGACACAGGATTACAGAGATAAGATGATCGAAGTAATCGGACAGTTCAGATCTTATAATAAGCATGAGGGTACTAAGAACAGACTTATGCTTTCAATATTTGTCAGAGAGCTTCAGTTTGTTGATGAAGAACCTGAAGAGCAGAATAAGTCAAATCAGATATATCTTGACGGATTCATCTGCAAACCTCCAATCTATAGAAAGACACCTCTTGGAAGAGAGATAGCGGATGTCCTTATAGCTGTCAACAGACCTTACGGTAAGTCGGATTACATTCCATGTATCGCATGGGGCCGTAATGCCAGATATGCAGCCTCTCTTGAGGTTGGCTCGCATCTCCTTGTATGGGGAAGAGTTCAGAGCCGTGAATATGCCAAGAAGATCAGTGAGACTGAGGTAGAGAAGAGAGTGGCATATGAGGTATCAATCAGCAAGATAGAACTTGCAGATAAGAGTGAGCCTGATACAGTTACTGCTGCAGAAAGTCATGAAGATATTGATGAACAGTAATCGTTGAACAGCAATCAGCAGATATAAATATCATTTAATTGGATGCTGCCATGCATGGATACATCGTCCGGGAGCTGCTCCCGCAGACGAAGTGCCATATGCATGGCAGTATTTTTTATATTGAATAGGCGATAAGCGCATATACATTATCTGCTTACCGTGAGCAGTCTTCTACACGCTTCTTCATTGCATACATGCGTTCATCAGCCTGTTCGAATAATTCCTGACGTGTAACGGAATCATCGTTACATATTGCATACCCATATGAGACCTCCAATGGAACCTCCCGTCTGGAGTTGCATGAGGCTATTACGGCCGGTAATTTGTAATTAATAAGGGCATCAATATCCCTGGCTTTGAATCCATACAGAATAACGATAAGCTCATCGCCTCCAAAACGATAGCATTTGCCGATGCGGCCGAATACTGCACGGATACATTCGGCAGCAGCAGATATAAGCTCATCGCCTTCTTTGTGGCCGTAAGTGTCATTGGCATGTTTCAGCCCGTTAAGGTCGAACATGATATATGCTGTAGGAGATGTAATCGGTTTAATGTGTTCGGCCATGAATGAAGCTTTATTCATGAGACCTGTAAGCGAATCAATGTAAGCCAGCTGCTTATAGGCACTTACGTTGGCATTGTCGGTTATATAGCTGTACATCCGCTGCAAAGATGCTGTAATCATGCATGTGATGAATATGGCAATTCCTATGGCGTATACATAAGAATAGTGTGATGAACTGCTTATATAGAAGAATATCAGCGCCATAAATGAGAACAGGCACATGAATATAAATCCTGCAAGGATGCTTTTGAGTTCAGGCGTGTTATAACTTCTCGCACTACGAATACATCTGTAGAGAACATATATTATAGTAAACATAATCATTATATGGCATGCCGTGAGTACATACGGAATCATAACAGGTGCCAGGATATAACTTATAAGATATAATGCAGTGTTGGTAAGTATTATTCCGCATAATATATAATAAGGACGCTGGCTGCCGGAAGACATCTCACTTATATACATTATCAGTACGGCAGGCATAAGCATAAATACTGTATATGAAGCAAGTGATATAAGTGCGGTCCTGTTAGTTACAAGAAGAAGCAGCTTCGAGTCGAGCAGAAGCCATGTGCCTGCAAGTAATATAAATATGCCAAGGTATGTGAATGTCAGATAACTGTTCTGTGATACACGGGC
>CAMBEF010000113.1 GCA_945865495.1 uncultured Bacteroides sp.
CCGGGCCTGCTTCCAGCAGATACCTTGCAGCCTGTAGCTGTCCGTAGAAATCGTGGCGCAGCTTTGCCATTGCTTCTATTCGCTCAAGTGTCCGGCGGTAGCTCTCCTCCTCAAGGCTTCTAGCTGTCTCCAGACGGGTGAGATGGGATTTCAATTCTACTTCACTGTTCTTTGCATAAGCAAATTCAATTGTCACGCTCATTGTGACGAACATAGCTGCCAATATTATTATGAACGGGAGTACATATGATAATGAATCAAACGGATATACACCTGCCGTGACCAATATATATGATACAAACATATTATAAAATGCAAACGCACCGGCAAGAACAGCTACCGCATAAACCATACGGACATTCTTTTTCTGCATGACGTTAATAATTTTGGAAAGTATGAATAATGATGCATACATAACCGGATTAGAGCACATGTAACCTATAATTGTATCAACCTCATAATTGGTAGACGCCGGGTTAGGCATAAAATTCCACGTCATACTTGAAGCCACACAGACCATAAGAAACATTGCATGCACAAATATGCATTTCACAAATTTATCTTCGTAGCGCATTTTCAGATATATTACATACATTACATTTACTACAACCGAAAGCATATTCTGTTCGCCGCCGTAAAGAGGTGTAAGAAACTTAACAGTTGTCACCAGCCAGTATGTAGCTACATATATATACATTATCAGCATGTTGCAGCGCCTTGGCTTAAGCACATTTAACTCAAGAACCGGACAGCCCATACTGCCAATATGATAAAGACCGTAATTAACCGCAAATATCACATTCTCATTCATACGCTTTCACCTGCTTCGGTACAAGCATCTGCATTGTTGCCTGAAACTCACCGTCCGCCCACTTGTAGCCGAATTTGCCGTTGTACTTTTCAGCTATATCATTAAGGATTCTGAGTCCGTATCCATGTCCCGGACGCGGTGCCTTGCGCATCTGTTTTTTTGCCTGGGCATTAACGGTGTTGCGCACAACAACACAGAGGTAATCGCCTCTCATGTCGCATTTTACCGATATATGCCGTCTGCTGCTGTCATCTATGTCTGAGCACGCCTGAATCGCATTATTCAGAAGATTGGTAAATACACTGCACAGGTGCAGGTTGGAAATTCCCGATATCTCACCAAGCCTGACATCCGTTTCAAAATCTATATTGCCACATTCGCACATATACGCCTTTTCCTTGAGGATTACGTCAACCACCACATTGCCGCAATATGTAAATTCCTTTGTGCTTTTGATTTTTTCTTCAAGCCTGTCCAATCGTTCATTAAGTCCGCCCGACATCTTCTTCTCGTACAAGTCATAGATTTCCTTTAACTCACGGCTGTATTCTTCCTTCATGGTCTCAAGCAGAAGTTCTTCATTGCTGCTCTTTTCCTGCTTCTGGCGGATAAGCGCAAGCTCACGTTCCCTGTTATCAATGTCATTCTGCAATGTTCCCCTCTGCTGCATACTGAACAGTACCCACATGAGCACACAGTCTACAAGAAGTCCGCTTATCATTGTAACCGCTACAAGCACTACATTATTGTACTCCGTCGAATCCTCGATATATCTGAGAAGCAGAAGCTGTGACACCGGAAATAATACGGCAAATATATTATAAAACGGAAAATCGGCATATTTTCTTTTCATCAGTACAAATGTAATAATGTAAACTGCCGATACCTGCAATATATCAGCCATCATCAGTGCCTTCATTCCCAGCCTTATATACATTACGGCTGCGGCAGCCTCAGCCGCAAAGCTTGCAGCAACAATCAACACCTGACGCCTGATATTCTGCTTCCTGCTCCACGCAGGCTTTATCAGCTTCATTCCGACAGGGTATATTGCTTTTGTTACGAGTATCATCCCAATTATGCACACTACAATCTTCATATTCTGTTTTTATCCCCTTTACTTTAACATTAATTATTTAAGTGTATCTCCAACGTAATCAAAGTACGCCTGCTCAAATGCTTTCTTCCTTATCTTACTCACCGGTATCACATCATTAATTCCTTCAAGCAGCACCTCCCCTCTTTCAATCCTCCTGACAAAATCAAAGTTCACCATATAGCTGCGGTGACATATGCAGTAATTCGGTGGCATTTCCTTAATAATCTCAGAAAATGCCTTGTACACCTCAATATTCTCCCTTATCGTATGAATAATCACATTGTGTCCGCGGCTTTCTATGTAGCGGATGTGTGCCAGCGGAAGCGTAACTGTTCCGCCTTTCTGCTTAATTGTCATGCTGGCCTCTCCCGATGTCCGGACATCGCTCACAGCCTTCAGAATAAGCCTTTCAAGTGCCTGCTGTTTCACCGGCTTTGCCAGATATCCCTCGATATTGGTTCTCTTCATAAATACCGCTTCTATATATCTTTGTGAATATCCCGTAAAAAATATAAGCTTAGTCTCAGGAGCCAGGCGGTATAGCTGTGAGGCACAGTCTATTCCCGTCCGTCCGGAATTCCAGTCGATATCCATCATGACAATATCGTAATAAATACCTGTATTTATCCTTTCCATAAATGCATCCATATCACTGTAGTATTCTGCCTCATCAACTACGCTCAGCTTATTGATAACACTGCGTACCTGCCGCAGAGCGTTTTCCTCATCATCGCACACTGCAATCCTCATACTTTTATCCCCATATTAATGCTGCTCTTTACTGCTTTTTGTATATAGCGTCTTATATTTGTGTATTTTTATACATTTGTATTCTATATTATCATATTTTCCTATAATACACCATAGTAATAAAAAAGGATACTCCACCGGCCTTACAGGTCTTAATGAAGTATCCTCTTAATAAAATAAACCAGATATTAAATTCTTAAATGAACCGTGTCAAAAACTGTCAGAATCAATCCTTATCGCCAACGCTGTAGTTAGGAGCTTCCTTTGTGATATGAATATCATGTGGATGGCTCTCTCTTAATGCTGCTGATGTAATCTTGACGAATCTGCCGTTCTCCTGAAGTGTTGGGATATCAGGAGCGCCGCAGTAACCCATGCCTGAACGTAAACCGCCCATAAGCTGGAATATTGTATCTTCAACAAGTCCCTTGTATGCAACACGTCCTTCAACGCCTTCAGGAACAAGCTTCTTGGCATCTGTCTGGAAGTAACGGTCCTTGCTTCCATTCTCCATGGCTGCGATAGAACCCATGCCTCTGTATACCTTATACTTTCTTCCCTGGAAGAGTTCGAATGTTCCCGGGCTCTCGTCACATCCTGCAAATATGCTTCCGAGCATACATACAGAACCGCCTGCTGCGATAGCCTTAACGACATCACCTGAATACTTGATACCACCATCTGCGATAAGTGGGATTCCGTATTCCTTAGTAACATTGTAAACATCCATAACTGCTGTAATCTGTGGTACACCGATACCTGCAACAACTCGTGTTGTACAGATAGAACCAGGTCCGATACCAACCTTGACTGCATCTACGCCGGCCTCAATAAGAGCCTTGGCAGCCTCACCTGTAGCGATATTACCTGCAATTACCTGAAGATCAGGATAAGCAGCCTTAATCTCCTTAAGGGTCTTAATAATATTCTTTGAATGTCCGTGTGCCGAATCAATTACAATAACATCTACTCTTGCCTTAACAAGTGCATCAACACGCTCAAGTACATTCTTAGTAATTCCTACTGCCGCACCGCAGAGAAGTCTTCCCTGTGCATCCTTAGCTGAAAGAGGATACTTAATCTGCTTCTCAATATCCTTAATTGTGATAAGTCCCTTAAGATTGAAATTCTCATCAACAATAGGAAGCTTTTCCTTTCTTGCCTTAGCAAGAATCTTCTTAGCCTCATCAAGTGTAATTCCAACAGGAGCAGTAACAAGATTCTCTGAAGTCATGCACTCCTTGATTGGTCTTGAGAAATCCTCTTCAAACTTAAGGTCTCTGTTAGTAATGATACCAACAAGCTTGCCGTTCTCTGTAATAGGAACACCTGAAATTCTGAACTTAGCCATAAGATTATTGGCATCTTCAAGTGTATTATCAGGACTCAAATAAAATGGATCAGTGATAACCCCGTTCTCTGAACGCTTAACCTTATCAACTTCCTCTGCCTGCTGCTCGATTGACATATTCTTGTGGATGATACCGATACCACCCTGTCTTGCCATCGCAATTGCCATTCTGTGCTCAGTTACGGTATCCATGCCGGCACTCATCAAAGGAATATTCAACTTGATCTTCTTAGTCAGATGCGTGGACAAATCCACCATGTTTGGTGTGACTTCTGAGTATTGAGGCACTAACAGTACATCATCAAATGTAATGCCTTCACCAATAATCTTACCCATTTTACTTTTTTCCTCTCTTTCTCTGTATTCTTTTATGCAAACACCATAATGCCAAAAATATCCGAGTACGTCGGATATTCATGGTGTGGCGTCATTGCCGCTTTAATGTATTTGTACAAGTGTAGCAGATTCATTTTGTAAAGTCAATACTAATTATCTGTCATATACCTTACCCTGTGCAACTGCCTTAATTGCCGCAAGCATTCTCTTATCCGGCTGTATGATAATCCTCACCATCTCGTTATTGGACGGAAGGTATAATACATAGCAGCCATCATCTCCCTTATTGGAAGAATAATCGGAGGTCTTAAGCTTCTGATGCTTTCTGTATTCTACTTTTTCAGAGCCTACCGGAGCCATGATATCCATTCTTGCAACATTATATGTTCCGCAATGCTTTCTTGAAGACTTAGCCATTATTCTGTCAATTGAAAGTTCTCCGTCAACCAGCTCATACTCATATTCCGCATCATAATAACGCCACAGGAGTATAAGAAAAAGCCCGAAGCACGCTGTCAGGATAACTCCGAATCCAACAAGATATCTTATAAGGAATACCGAGACGAGTGTAAGTATTCCAAGTCCAATCTTGTAAAATAACGCCATCTTCGGCGGATTAACCTTTATAATCTGTTCAACACTGATATCTTCCATAAATTCTCCAATCCAGTTCGTATTGCATGTAGCAAAAGTCTTATGTCAGTAATATTATAAGCCAGACTTTCTATGTAATCAACTTTAATTTTCCACGCAGCATTTACATATTTTTGCATGTAATGCACATTATAATAAAAACAGGTCAGAAATGAATCGGAGGTTACTATGACTGGCAGGAAAAAGGAGCTTATAAAATATGAAATTCACGGCCGCATCGTCGAATGTGAACCTGACGAAACTCTAAAATACGAAGTTGCTGATGAGCTTGGTCTTCTTGATAAAGTAATTGATTCGGGCTGGAAGCAGTTAAGTGCGCGTGAAGCCGGAAGAATTGGCGGAATTATCGGCAGAATACGTAAGAATGAAGATAATAACAAGTCCAATGCAAAGCATTTATAACCGGCTTCTGTTACACGTTTCATCCTGATGCATGCGCATTAAAAAAGCCTTCCATAATCATATGAGGTTCAAAACCAGATTATGGAAGACTTTTTATTATACATTATCGCTATTGTATATATTACAGTGCTTTGATTCTGTCGATAGCCTTAACTGTATTCTCATATGAACCAAATGCTGTCAGACGGAAGTAGCCCTCGCCGCTTGGACCGAAGCCTGAACCAGGAGTACCAACAACATTAGCTTTCTCAAGAAGATAATCAAAGAACTCCCATGAAGTCATGTTGTCAGGTGTCTTAAGCCAGATATATGGTGCATTAACACCACCTGATACAGTGTAGCCTGCTGATGCAAGTCCCTCACGGATAACCTTTGCATTATTCATATAGTAAGCAATCTGCTCTGCTGTCTGCTTTCTGCCTGCCTCTGAATATACAGCCTCGCCTGCACGCTGTACAATATAAGGAGCGCCATTGAACTTGGTTCCATGTCTTCTTGCCCAGAGGCTGTGAAGCATAACACCATTGCTCTTAAGATCCTTAGGAATAACTGTAAATCCAAGACGAAGTCCTGTAAAGCCTGCATTCTTAGAGAAGCTTCTAAGCTCGATTGCACATGTTCTTGCTCCCTCGCACTCATAGATCGTATGAGGCACATCAGGCTCTGAGACATATGCTTCATAAGCTGCATCATAGATGATAACTGCACCGACCTTGTTAGCGTAATCAACCCATCTCTGAAGTTCTGCCTTATTGATTGTAGAACCTGTAGGATTATTAGGGAAGCAGAGGTAGATAATATCAGGAGTTTCCTTAGGAAGCTCAGGTGCAAAGTTAGTTGCCGCTGTACATGGCATGTAGATAACATTGCTCCATCTCTGCTCATCAGCGATATAATCACCTGTTCTGCCTGCCATTGCATTAGTATCAACATATACAGGATATACAGGGTCACATACTGCAATCTTATTGTCTACTGAGAAAATGTCTCCGATGTTACCCGAATCACTCTTAGCTCCGTCACTGACAAAAATCTCATCTGCGCTGATATCTGCGCCACGCTTCTTATAATCGTTCTCAGCTATAGTTGAACGAAGGAACTCATATCCCAGATCCGGTGCATAACCTCTGAATGTCTCAGCCTTGCCCATCTCATCAACTGACTTGTGAAGTGCTTCGATAATTGCCGGTGCAAGCGGCTGTGTAACATCACCAATACCAAGTCTTATAATATTCTTATCAGGATTAGCCTCCTGAAATGCTGCAACCTTCTTGCCGATTGTTGAGAAGAGGTAACTTCCCGGCAGCTTAAGGTAATTGTCATTAATCTTAAACATTAATACTGACCTCCGTTTATTATGAAATGTTTATCTGCAATACATCATTGCTATCTTATCACTTTATCCCTGATATATCAATATCGCCATCGAACACTGTAACCGCAGGTCCTTCCATATATACTGTATTCTCTTTGCGGTTCCAGCTGATATTAAGCTTTCCTCCAAGCACATGCAGAACTGCCTCATCCTCAGCAAATCCGTTGAGTACAGCAGCTACAAGACTGGCACAGCAGCCTGTTCCGCAGGCAAGTGTCTCTCCTGCTCCGCGTTCCCACACACGCATCAGAAGATTATTTTTATCAATAACCTTGACGAACTCTGTATTGGTTCTCTCTGGGAATACTTCATGATTTTCAAAGAGTGGTCCTATCTCCTCTATCCTGAAATTATCCATATCAAAATCATCATCCATGAATACTACGCAATGAGGATTACCCATAGATACAC